>JASLAE010000175.1 GCA_030147305.1 Cesiribacter sp. | reverse complement strand
TGTGACCAACGCCGACCTGGAAAAGATCATGAACACCAGTGATGCCTGGATCCAGGAAAGAACAGGCATCAAAGAACGACGCTTTTTTAATCCGGAAACTGATACTGTTGCCAACATGTCTGCCAGGGCAAGCCGCATGGCTTTGAAGCAGGCGGCCCTGCAGGAAAAAGACGTTGATTTTATCATTTTGGCAACGATAACGCCAGACTACTTTTTTCCAGGATCTGGCGTGCTGCTGCAGCGGGAGCTGGGGCTGGAGGGCATTGGTGCCCTTGACCTGCGCAATGCCTGCAGTGGCTTTATCTATGCCCTTTCGGTGGCCGATCAGTTTATCAAAACCGGCATGTACAAAACAATTCTGGTGGTGGGAGCAGAAATCCAGAGCAGCCTGATGGAGATGAATGACCGCGGCCGCAATGTATCAGTAATCTTTGGGGATGGTGCCGGTGCAGCAGTTTTACAGGCTTCCAATGAAAAGGAAAAAGGCATACTAAGCACCCACCTGCATGCCGATGGCCGTTTTGCGGAGGAGCTGTATATAAAAGACCCGGGTAGCAGCCGCCGGCCAGAAGAAAGGGTGAACCCTGAAATCATGAACGGTCCAACCATCCGTGCACATATGAATGGGAATGCAGTCTTCAAACATGCGGTGGTGCGCTTTCATGAAGTTGTGCTCGAAGCCCTTACTGCTAATGGTTATGCTAAAGAAGATCTGAGCCTGCTGGTACCCCACCAGGCAAATCTGCGCATCAGCAATTACCTGAAAGAACAGCTGGCGTTGCGCGACAACCAGGTTTACAACAATATCATGCGCTATGGGAATACTACTGCCGCCTCTATACCCATTGCGTTAAGCGAAGCTAAACTGGAAGGCAGGCTGCAACCCAATGCACTGGTGTGCCTGGCAGCCTTTGGCAGTGGCTTTACCTGGGCTTCGGCCCTTATACGCTTCTAAACAATAGGAACCGTATACCTTTTTTATAAGAAACCAAGCATCTATGAAAACACTAAACTATAATCCGAGCGTTCTTGAAGTTAAACTTGCCAAAGCCATTATGGCGTGCAGCAAACAACTCCAGGCACAATTGGGAGAGGAAGTACGCATTGTAGATTGCGTAGAGCATTACCAGATCGACAACCCCATGGTAACCCTGCATCTGCAGGATGAAGATGGCGACAAGCACGAGCTGGTAATCAAAGTAATTCAGCGTCCGGATAAACAATAATCACAGCTATTGCTATCCCGGCGCTTATGCACAATCCCATTCAACTTCAGGACCATGAGCTCCGGTACTTGCGGGATACCGATTTTCTGAGTACAAAGCTCAGGATCATGAAAAGCTTACAGGGCTTATTAGAACAAACCCAGCAAAAGCTCCTGCAACAGAAAGGATTGCTGCTACTCCCGGCTTCTGTTTGGGAAACACCCCCTAAAGTGAGCAGGGGAGAAAATTACGAAGGCCTGCCCTATCTTGTGCTTGATTATCCCCGCATCTTTAAGCAGGAAGCTATATTTGCCTACCGCACCATGTTCTGGTGGGGTCATGGTTTTAGCTGTACCCTACACCTGGAAGGGAGTTACTGGCGTACGTTTAAGCCCAGGCTCCTCCCCCGCTTAGGCATGTCCGAGGCAGCAAATAATTGGTGGATCTGTGTGAACAACACCCCCTGGGAATATCATTATCGCCCAGACAATTATCTGCCTTTGCCTGAATATCTACAACAGCCTGCAGCGCTGGATAAATTAGCTAAAATGCCTTTTATGAAGCTTAGCTGCCGCATACCACTAGAGGATTACCAGGCATTACCGGAGCGTTGTCTGGCGCATCTGCAGCAACTTTCGAACTTACTGGCTTAGCATGCCAGGATCCTGTCAACAGCATGCTGCCATAGGGCCAGTTCATTTTATATTTACCTTTTTGTTCGCTCAGCAAACATAAAAAAACCCCGCTCAGGAGCGGGGCTTTTTTATATAATAACGCAATCGAACGCAATGTTAGAATAATAATTCACGATACTTGGCAAGCGGCCAGCAGGTATCATCTACCAGAAACTCCAGCTTGTCTACATGATAGCGGATTTTTTCGAAGTAGGTATCTTTGATTTCTTTGTAGGCCACCGCCATTTCCCTGCTATCCGTGATCTTGTTGGCGGCTTTGCGAGCCTCAATCATGGCAGTAACATTTGTCTTCACCTCCTTCAGGTGGCGGGTTATTTCCTGAACAGTCTCGTATCCAACGGTATCTTTTACATCAATACCAATGTTTTTCATGCCATTCAGGCCTTCAACCAATTCACCCTGATAGCGCAGGGCAGCCGGGATAATATGGTTCTGGGCCAGGTCTCCCATAATGCGGCTCTCGATCTGCACTTTGCGCACGTAGGCCTCCAGTTGTATTTCCTGACGGGCGTGCAGTTCAATTTCGTTGAAGATACCGTTCTCTGTGAATAATTTCACTGCCTTATCAGAGAGATACTCATCCAAAGCTTCCGGTGTGCTGGTGATATTGGGCAAACCGCGGTTGCTGGCTTCTTCTTTCCACTCGTCGCTGTACCCATTGCCCTCGAAACGGATTTTCTTGCTTTCGCGAATATAGCGACGCAGCACATCCAGGATGGCAAGCTCTTTCTTCTCTCCTTTTTCAATCATACCATCAACTTCGGCCTTGAACTTAGTCAGCTGATTGGCTACTATGGTATTCAGGACGATGTTAGCGGAGGCACTGTTGGCAGAAGAACCTACTGCACGAAACTCAAATTTATTGCCGGTAAAAGCAAAAGGAGAGGTACGGTTACGGTCTGTGTTGTCACGTAGAATCTGCGGTATTTTATTGATACCCAGCTTCATATACATGTTATCACCTTTCTCAATCTCTATGCTGGCATTTTCTTCCAGTTCGTCCAATACTTTGCTTAGCTCAGAGCCTACGAATACGGACATAATGGCCGGAGGAGCCTCGTTAGCGCCCAGGCGGTAGTCGTTGCTGGCAGAAGCAATAGAGGCACGCATCAGACCATTGTATTCGTAAACAGCCTTGATCGTATTGATGAAGAAGATCAGGAATTGCAGATTTTCTTTTGCCTTGGAAGTAGGCGCCAGCAGGTTTTTGCCGGTATTGGTGATCAGCGACCAGTTGTTGTGCTTACCGCTACCATTCACACCTTTAAAAGGCTTCTCGTGCAGCAATACCTTAAAGTTATGGCGCTCTGCTACGCGATCCATCAGGTCCATGAGCAGCTGGTTGTGGTCAATGGCAAGGTTGGCTTCCTCGTACTGAGGCGCACACTCAAACTGGCGTGGTGCCACTTCGTTGTGACGGGTGCGCAGTGGAATGCCCAATCTGTGGGCTTCGCCTTCAAATTCTACCATAAAAGCATGCACACGCGCTGGTATAGAACCAAAATAATGGTCTTCCAGCTGCTGCCCTTTGGCCGGGGCATGACCATAAACGGTACGGCCGCAAAGCATCAGGTCCGGACGGGCACGCCACAAGGCCCTGTCAATCAGGAAATACTCCTGCTCAATACCCAAAGAGGCGTGTACGCGGGTAACGCTTTTATCGAAATATTCCTGGCAGATGGCAGTTGCAGCACGGTCTACAAAAGCAAGCGCTTTCAGGAGCGGTGCTTTGTAGTCTAGCGCCTCGCCGGTATAGGAAACGAAAACAGTTGGAATGCAAAGGGTTTTGCTGTTACCACTTTCAATGATAAAGGCTGGTGAAGAAGGGTCCCAGGCAGTATAACCTCGGGCCTCAAATGTATTGCGGATACCGCCGTTGGGGAAAGAAGAAGCATCGGGCTCCTGCTGAACCAGGGCAGTTCCTTTAAATTTCTCCAGGCTGCGACCATCAGGGCCTGGCTCGAAGAAAGCATCGTGCTTTTCGGCAGTAGCACCCGTCAATGGCTGAAACCAGTGAGTATAGTGGGTGGCGCCTTTAGAAATGGCCCAGGACTTCATGGCGCCTGCTACGGCATCTGCTACATTAGCCTCCATTTTCTCCCCTCTTTCAATAGTCTTCATAATCTCCTTGAAGATATCGGCAGAAAGGGTGTCGCGCATGGTCTCAATGCCAAATACGTTTGCACCAAAATAGTCAGAAATTTTGCCGGATGGGCCTTGTACAGCAACGGCCTCCCGCTTTAGTGTTTGCTCTAGTGCCTGAAAACGTAAATTCATGTTTTTTCTGGAAGTCAGGGTGAATTTAATGCACCAAATGTAGAGAATAAATTACTTTTTCGGAAACAGACTTTAATTTTTAACCTATTTTTAAAAAAATTAGGCTTACTAGCGTTAGGATTGCATATTTTGGTAAGTTCGCATGAAATTAATTTTTTTCGTCTGTCCGGTATTTAACTTTATCTTTGCACGTATAGTATTCTATTTTTGCAGAGTGCAATCGTATGCGTGAAAGAGGTGTTTATGTCGCCAGCTACTACTCCTACTGGCTGCTGTATTTTATATTCATCAAAGCTGCTTTTCTAATCTATCATCAGGACCTTTCCGGCGATTTGTCAGGCAGCGATATTTTTGGGGTTTTCTGGCATGGATTGCCGCTGGACTTTAGCTTTAGTGCTTACCTGAGTTTGATCCCTTTTCTGCTGGTGGCCCTCAGTGCTGTTGTGCCTTACCAAAGGTGGCTGCCGCCTTTCTTAATGATCTATACCAATCTGATGGTATTCATTGTAACCTTCCTCTGTACGGCAGATATGGAGCTTTTCCGGATCTGGGGTTTTCGGCTGGATGCTTCTCCCCTCAATTACCTGAATACTCCAGGCGAAATGGTGGTGTCAGTAGGCAATGCACCAATCTGGCTGTTGATTATCCTTAACATTATTATTAATATTTTCTTCAGCTTTTTTTATCGTAGTCTGATACACCCCATTACAAAGGCATTTACTGCTATTCGCTATTATTGGGTGCTTCCCCTGCTTTTTATTACCGCACTGCTGATTCTGCCCCTGCGGGGGGGCTTGCAGGAAATACCCATTAACCAGAGCAGCGCCTATTTTTCCCGCAACCATTTTGCCAACCAGGCAGCCATAAACCTCCCCTGGAATTTCTTTCATGCCCTTAGCAAATGGCAAAAGAAAGATGAACACCCTTACCTCTACACTGCCCCTGCGACTGCAGACAGCCTTGTAAATACTCTTTATCCCGAAATAGATGGCTCGGGTCAGCAGTTGCTCAGCACCGATAAACCCAACATCATTCTAATAATCTGGGAAAGCTTTACCGCAAAGGTTGTTGAACCATTAGGCGGTATGCCCGGCATAACGCCCCGTTTTAACGAGCTCTGCCGCGAAGGACTGCTGTTCAGCAAACTCTACGCCAGCGGCGACCGTACCGACAAAGGTTTAATCGCTATTTTAAGTGGCTACCCTTCGCAGCCTATTACCACCATCATCAAAACCCCGCAAAAGAGTAAAAAACTGCCGCAACTAAGCATGGACCTGGCAGCCCAGGGCTATCAGACCGCTTACTATTATGGAGGCGAGCTGGGCTTTGGTAACATGCGCAGCTACCTTTCTTTTGGGGAGTGGCACTACATTACAGGCATCGATGCATTCTCTGGTGCCGAGCTTAACTCTAAATGGGGTGCCCATGATGGCATCGTACTCAACAGAATGGCTGCAGAGCTGGACACTCTGCAACAGCCTTTTTTCGCCACGCTCCTCACCCTCAGCAGCCACGAGCCTTTTGATATTCCTGCACCGGCTAAACCTAAATTTCCGGGCAAGAGCCATGACGAAATGTTCGTCAGCTCCCACTATTATACCGATAGTGTGGTTGGTGCATTCGTAGCCCGGGCCAAAAAGCAGCCCTGGTGGGACAATACCCTTATCATAATTCTGGGCGA
>JASLAE010000174.1 GCA_030147305.1 Cesiribacter sp. | reverse complement strand
TGATGCAGAGTCCTGCGGAGTAATGGTAACCCTACACTCTCAGTCTCCGGATATTGCCCGCGGTGTAGACGAAGCCGGCAATAAAGATCAGGGTGCTGGTGACCAGGGGATGATGTTTGGCTATGCCACCACAGAAACTTCTGAGTACATGCCCATGGCGCTGGCCTTTTCGCACCGCCTGGTAAAAGAGCTGGCAGAGGTTCGCAAAAACAAGCCGGAGCTGATGCCTTACCTGCGGCCTGACTCAAAAGCGCAGGTAACCATTGAATACGGCAACGATGATACCCCCCGCCGGGTCCATACTGTGGTAGTTTCTACCCAGCACGACGATTTCATCAAGCCTAAAGACTCTTCCGATGCTGCCCAGGCCGAAGCTGACCAGCAGATGCTTGCCAAAATTCGTGAAGATATTATTGAGCATGTGGTTCGCAAGGTTATTCCTGCCAGCATGCTGGATGAGAACACCATTTATCATATTAACCCAACCGGCAAGTTTGTAATTGGTGGCCCCCATGGCGATGCAGGCCTGACCGGACGCAAAATTATTGTGGATACCTACGGCGGCAAGGGTGCCCATGGCGGAGGTGCATTCTCCGGAAAAGACTCTTCTAAAGTTGACCGCAGTGCCGCCTACGCAGCCCGGCATATTGCCAAGAACCTGGTAGCAGCCGGTGTTAGCTCGGAAGCAGTGGTGCAGGTAGCCTATGCCATTGGTGTAGCAAAGCCGGTATCTCTCAATGTTAACACCTATGGTAAGGCCAAGGTAAACATGTCAGATGCAGAGATCAGCAAAGTGGTAAGCGACCTGTTCGATATGCGCCCTAAAGCAATTGTTGAACGTTTTGGTCTTAAAAACCCCATCTTTGGTCTTACAGCTGCTTATGGTCATATGGGCCGTAATGCTTATACCGAAGAGGTAGAGCTGAATGCCGTTGAAGTGAAAAGTAATGGAGAAGAAAAGCACGAAATTCGCCGTCGGGTGAAGAAGCAAATGGAGTTTTTCTCCTGGGAGAAGCTGGACTATGTTGATAAGATCAAGCGTGCATTCAATCTGCAATAGCCTGTAGCCTGCAGAAGATGTAGGGACACTCTACCATAAGCCACAAAGGTTTACCCTAAAAAGAAAGGCTGCCTCAGTAATGAAGCAGCCTTTCTTTTTAGGGTAATTTGTACCCCTATATTATTTTATCACAACTTATGGCTGTTGTGGGTGAGCGGCCTGTTTTTCTTTCAATTTACGGATCTGGCGGCGCAGTGCTTCAACACAACCATCTATGCCTGCCTCGAAAGAAGCAGCTTCTTCCTTGGCAAAAAGTGAGCTGCCGGGTACATAAATTTTAACCTCTGTAATTACGCTCTCCACAGAAGTGTTGTTTGGGCGCAGATAAACCTCTCCCTCTATAATTCTATCGTAGAACGTTTCTAGTTTATCTACTTTTTTCTGGATGAAATCATTGAGCCTACTATCCTTATCCAGATCTACATAATTGATGTTAAGTTTCATACTTCCATTGTTTGGGTTAGTAATTATTAAACTATGCTTTAGGGTGCGCCTGCTCAAAAACTTTCCGGAGTTTCTCCATTGAGTTGTGCGTATATACCTGTGTGGCTGCTAGACTACTATGGCCTAATAAATCCTTCACTGCATTCAGGTCAGCCCCATGATTGAGCAGGTGCGTAGCAAATGTATGACGCAAAACGTGGGGGCTTTGTTTTTCGCTGGAGGTAAAAGTACCCAGATACTTACGCACCAGCCGATACACAAACATGGGGTAAGCCTGCTCTCCTTTGTCTGTTACCAGCAAGTGGTTACTGCTATCGCTAAAGGTACTGTTTTTGCACAACAGGTATTTACCAATTAAGGCCTGCAGTGGCTTTGCCATTGGTATTACGCGCTCTTTGTTGCGCTTGCCCAGCACTTTTATCACACCCTCATGCAGATTTACCTGCGCTACTCTTAGCTGTAACAATTCGGATAAACGAATGCCGGTGCCATACAATAGTTCCAGCACCAGGCGATCGCGCCAACCTTCGAAATTATCAGGAAAGGGTATATTGTCCAGCAGGCGGTCCATTTCGACTTCCTGCACAAAATGTGGCAGGCCCTTTTGAATCTTGGGTGCACGCACTTTTAGGGTAGGGTCCTGGCGGATAACTTCCCTTTTCAGCAGAAACTTATAGTATGAGCGTAAGGTCGCTAATTTACGATTTACACTGCGCGGTGTAAGGCCTCCTTCTACAAGAGACAGTACCCACGAGCGCAGGTGCAGGTGGGTAACGGCAGCAGTATCGCTAAGCGAGTAGGTTTCCTGCAGGTAAGCTTCAAATTGTGCCAGATCGGCTTCGTAAGCAGTGAGCGTATGGGCACTGTAGCGCCGCTCGTAGGTCAGGTATCTTAGAAAATTATTGATCATGCCGGTACAGCTCTCTTCCCATACCAACTTAATCATTTTTAAAAGAAAAAGCCCGCTTGAGCGGGCTTTTATATATTGATTACTGAGGCAATCTTATGCTTGTTCCTGTAATTGCATCTGCTGGCGATATGCCGCACGAATTTTTTCGTACCTGCGGCCTACCGATGGTTTTTCGAAATAGGTGCGTGCACGTAATTCTTTGATTACACCAGTACTGTCAAACTTCTTCTTAAAGCGCTTTAGCGCCCTGTCAATCGATTCGTTTTCTTTTACGCTTACTACGATCATGCTGATACACCTCCTTTCGCAGAACTTTTAGGTCCGCAAATGTAGATATTCGTAACAAGATCTGCAATACAGCGAAAACGTCTTTTTTAGCAATTCAGCGTACAAAAGGCTTAGCCGTTTTGTTGCTCCTGCTGCTGCATCTTCTGGCGGTATGCTGCTTTGATCTTTTCGGTACGACGAGTAATAGAAGGTTTTTCGAAATACTGACGCGCCCGTAGCTCCGTAAGCGTACCTGCACGCTGAGACTTTTTCTTCAAACGCTTTAATGCTCTATCGATCGATTCGTTTTCTTTTACATTTACAATAAGCATGCCTTAGATTTTCCTTTCGTATAATTATTAATCTTTGAATGGAGCGCAAAGATAACGCTTCTTTTTTAAAAAACCTGTATATCAGTAAAAGTTCCTCTTCAAACAACAAAAAGCCTTCTGATATGGAGTACCAGAAGGCTTTCTTAGTAGTAAATACAGCTTATTTAAGCAGATGACGCGAAATTACCAGCTTTTGAATCTCTGAAGTTCCTTCGCCAATTGTGCAAAGTTTGGAGTCGCGGTAGTATTTTTCTACCGGATAATCTTTAGTATAGCCATAGCCGCCAAAGATCTGAACAGCCTCGGTAGAGAGTTCCACAGCCACCTCTGAAGCCATATATTTGGCCATGGCAGATTCTTTGGTTACCGGTTGCCCGTTATTTTTTAAAGCCGCTGCCTGAAAAGTAAGTAGGGTGGCAGCCTCCAGCTTAGTAGCCATATCTGCTAGTTTAAAGGCAATGCCCTGAAAATGCGCAATGGGCTGATTGAACTGCTGGCGCTCTTTAGAATAAGCAATCGATGCCTCTAAAGCTCCTTTTGCAATCCCCAAGCTAAGGGCTGCAATAGAAATACGGCCGCCATCCAGAATTTTCATGGCCTGAATAAAACCGTCGCCTACTGCACCCAAAACATTTTCTTTGGGCACTTTGCAATCCACAAAAATAAGTTCAGTGGTTTCTGAGGCACGCATGCCCAGCTTATCTTCTTTACGACCTGCACTAAAACCCGGCGTACCTTTCTCTATTACAAAGGCCGTCATGGCATGAGAATCGCCCACTTCGCCAGTACGAGCTATTACTACTGCTACATTACCGGATTTGCCGTGGGTAATAAAATTTTTTGCGCCATTAATAATATAATGGTCTCCCATGTCTTTGGCAACCGTACGCATATTCCCTGCATCGGAACCTGTATTGGGTTCTGTAAGGCCCCAGGCGCCCAGCCATTCGCCGGTTGCCAGCTTTGGCAAATACCTGCGTTTCTGCTCTTCATTACCAAAGGCTAAAATATGATTGGTGCATAAAGAGTTGTGTGCTGCCATAGACAGACCGATAGCACCATCAAATTTTGAAACCTCAACAAGGGCTGTTACGTATTCGAAATAGCTAAAGCCCGAACCACCATATTCTTGTGGCACCAACACACCCATCAGACCTAATTCGCCCATTTTGCGAAAAAGCTCAACTGGAAAATGCTGTTGGTCGTCCCATTCCCGGCGGAAGGGTTCAATTTCCCGGCGCGCAAAATTGTTAACCATGTCAACAATCATCCGTTGGTTTTCATTGATTTCGAAGTTCATGCCGGTTGGAACTTCCTGTTCAAACATTGTACTTTCTGCCATGGTGCTAAAATACAAAAATACTGAGATTAACCAAACTAACATTCGTTCGGATCATTAAAAGTAAATTTAAACTTTTATTAATCTTATTTTTGCATTTATATCCCGATATCTGATAGCTTTGTACTTAAACTGTTTTTTAATCAATCATTTATAATCTACCTCCTTTATGAGAATAGCTGTAGTAGGCACTGGCTATGTTGGCCTAGTAACCGGAACATGTTTCGCCGAAACCGGTAACCATGTAATATGCGTCGACATCGACGAGCGCAAGATCAATAAGCTGCGCGGTGGTAAAATCACCATTTATGAACCCGGCCTGGATGTACTCTTCGATCGCAATATCAAACAAAAGCGTTTGGAATTTACAACCAACCTTGCTGAGGGTATCAAAGACGCAGAAATTATCTTCCTTGCCCTGCCAACACCTCCCGGCGAAGATGGATCTGCAGATCTTAAGTACATCCTTAAAGTAGCTGATGACTTGGGCCCTCTGCTGGAACAGTATACTGTTATTATAGATAAGAGTACTGTACCTGTAGGTACTGCCGAAAAAGTGCGCGACCGCATAGCCAAAAATGCCAAGGTAGAATTTGATGTGGTTTCTAACCCCGAGTTCCTGCGTGAAGGTGTGGCCGTAGAAGATTTTATGAAGCCAGACCGCGTGGTAATCGGTACCGAATCTCCTAAAGCACGCAAAAAACTAGAGCACCTGTATGCTCCGCTGGTACGCCAGGGCAACCCTATTCTATTCATGGATGAGCGTTCTGCCGAGCTTACTAAATATGCAGCCAACTCTTTCCTGGCTACCAAGATCACTTTCATGAACGAAATTGCCAACCTCTGCGAACTGTTAGGTGCAGATGTGGACGCCGTTCGTCGTGGTGTAGGTACAGACAGCCGTATTGGCAAGCGCTTCCTGTTTGCCGGTATTGGTTACGGTGGCAGCTGCTTCCCGAAAGATGTGCAGGCACTTGCAAAATCTTCTTCTGCAGTAGATTACAACTTCCGTATTCTGGAGTCTGTGATGGATGTAAACCAGGAGCAAAAAACCAGGCTTATTCCTCGCGTAAAAGAATATTTTGATGGTGACCTGTCTGGCAAAACCATTGCCATCTGGGGCCTTGCCTTCAAACCTTATACCGATGATATCCGCGAAGCGCCTGCCCTATATAATATTGAAGAGCTGCTGGCTGCCGGAGCCAAGGTAAAAGCCTATGATCCGGAGGCCATGGAAAATGTACGTGAGCTGATGGGCGACCGTATAGAGCTGTGTGAAAATATGTACGACTGTATCAAAGGCTGCGATGCACTGATGATCATGACCGAGTGGCCGGTATTCCGTACACCAGAGTTCGATCAGCTGGGGAATTCCCTCAATAATAAAGTTATCTTTGACGGCCGCAACCTGTACGAGCCAGATCAGATCGAAGAGCTTGGGTTTACCTATATAAGCATAGGTAGAAAAACTGTAAATCCTAAAGTTAAAAAACCAGTTCATGCCTAAAGAAAAAGTATTGGTCACTGGAGGAGCGGGCTTTCTTGGCTCGCACCTCTGTGACCGTTTTATAGCAGAAGGGTATCATGTAATTGCTATGGACAACCTGATTACAGGTTCCATGGACAATATTGAGCACCTGATGGGACACCCGGATTTTGAATACTATCATTGCGATGTTAGTAAATATGTTCATGTGCCCGGCGAATTAAAATACATCTTGCATTTTGCTTCGCCTGCCAGCCCGATCGATTATTTGAAAATGCCTATCCAGACCCTAAAAGTAGGTTCTCTGGGTACGCATAACCTCTTGGGTCTGGCCAAGGCAAAAGGTGCCAGAATGCTGATTGCCTCCACTTCTGAAGTATATGGTGATCCATTGGTGCACCCGCAAACAGAAACTTACTGGGGTAATGTAAACCCTGTTGGTCCGCGTGGTGTATACGACGAAGCAAAGCGTTTTCAGGAAGCCATGACCATGGCTTATCACACCTTCCATGGTCTGGAAACCCGCATTGTGCGGATTTTCAATACCTATGGTCCGCGGATGCGCCTGGACGATGGCCGCGTACTGCCTGCCTTTGTTAGCCAGGCCCTGCGCGGGGAAGACCTCACCATCTTTGGCGATGGTTCACAAACACGTTCTTTCTGCTATGTAGATGACCTTGTGGAAGGCATCTACCGCCTGTTGCTAAGCGATTACCCTCATCCGGTAAACATTGGCAACCCTGCAGAAATTACCATTGCTGAATTTGCTGAAGAGATTATCCGGTTAACGGGTACAGACCAAAAGGTTACTTATAAGCCTCTGCCACAGGATGACCCTAAACAGCGCAGACCAGATATTTCTGTAGCGCGTGAAGTTTTAGGCTGGGAGCCTAAATACAGCCGTGCAGAAGGCCTGAAACCTACCCTGGAATACTTCAAGAAAAAAGTACTACAGAAGCCTGCCTTTAATGAAGCCTAAAATTCTTGTTACCGGCGGCGCCGGTTACATAGGTTCACACACAGCCGTAGCACTTGCTGCGGCTGGGTATGAACCTATTCTTGTTGATAACTTCGTGAATTCCTCGGAGTCGGTGCTCAAAGGCCTTGGGCAAATCATGCAAAAAACGCCTACGTTTTACATGGCCGATTGTACCAGCAAAGACCAGATGGAAGCCATCTTTCTCAATGAAGAGGGCATTCGGGGTATTATACACTTTGCTGCTTACAAAGCCGTAGGCGAATCTGTTGCTGAACCTTTAAAATATTATAACAACAACTTGGGCTCTCTGCTGGTGCTGTTGGCACTGATGGAAAGATACAAAGTTGCTGAGCTTGTTTTTTCTTCTTCCTGCACTGTTTACGGGCAGCCAGATGAATTGCCCGTTACGGAGACCAGCCCTATTAAACCGGCAAACTCTCCTTATGGTCGTACCAAGCAAATGTGTGAGGATATTCTGCGCGATGCTGTTGGCAGTGGCAGAAATCTGAAAGCCCTGGCATTGCGTTATTTCAATCCCATTGGCGCACACCCCAGCGGCCAGATTGGTGAATTGCCCAATGGTGTACCTAACAACCTGATTCCCTTCGTTACGCAGGCTGCAGCAGGTTTGCGCTCACAGTTAACTGTGTTTGGCGATGATTATCATACACCGGACGGTACCTGTATTCGTGACTACATTCACGTAATGGACCTTGCCCAGGCCCACATCAAAGCCTTCGAGTACCTGCGCGACAGGTCCGAACATGGTTTTTATGATGTGGTTAATGTTGGCACCGGAAAGGGTAATTCTGTTTTAGAAGTTATTCGTACCTTTGAAGAAGTTAGCGGTAAATCTGTTAATTACAAACTAGGCCCACGCAGGCCCGGTGATGTAGAGCAGGTATGGGCAGATGTCTCCAAAGCCAACAAGGTGTTGCAGTGGCATACACAGTACACCTTAGAGGATGGGCTGCGGGATGCCTGGCGCTGGCAGCAACAACTGGCGAAAACAGAATAACATGTCGAAGCACATTTTGATAACAGGCGGTGCGGGCTTTATTGGCTCGCATGTGGTGCGCCTGTTCGTAACTAAATATCCTGATTATAAGATCATTAATCTGGATGCGCTTACGTATGCAGGCAACTTAGAAAACCTGAAGGATATTGAAGATGCGCCCAATTATACTTTTGTAAAGGCAGACATCTGCCAGGCAGAAGAAATTGAGCGCATTTTTAATGAATATCGCATTTCAGATGTGATCCATCTGGCAGCAGAATCGCATGTTGATCGCTCCATTGCCGATCCCATGGCCTTTATCATGACCAATGTGGTAGGCACGGTTAATCTGCTGAATGCTGCCCGCAAAGCCTGGAAAGGCCAGTATGACCAGCACCGTTTCTATCATGTTAGCACCGACGAAGTGTATGGTTCCCTGCATGATGGCGGCTATTTCCTGGAAACCACCCCTTACGACCCGCAGTCGCCATATTCAGCATCCAAAGCAAGTTCAGACCATTTTGTTCGTGCTTATGCCAATACCTATGGCATGCAAACAGTCATCAGCAACTGCTCGAACAACTACGGGCCCAACCATTTTCCGGAAAAGCTCATTCCACTCTGCATTTATAACATCAGGAACAACAAGCCGCTGCCCATTTATGGTAAAGGTGAAAATGTACGTGACTGGCTGTATGTAGTGGATCATGCCCGTGCAATCGATGTGGTTTTTCACCAGGGTGCAGCTGGCGAAACCTACAATATCGGGGGCTTCAACGAATGGAAGAACATTGACATTGTACGGCTGCTGTGCAAGGTAATGGACCGCAAGCTGGGCCGGCCTGAAGGAACATCTGAAAAGCTGATCACTTTTGTAAAGGACCGGGCCGGACATGACCTTCGCTATGCTATCGATGCCAGTAAGATCATGAATGAGTTGGGGTGGAAACCTTCCCTGCAGTTTGAAGAAGGCATTGAGAAAACCGTAGACTGGTACCTGAATAATCAAGCCTGGTTAGAAAATGTAACCTCCGGCAACTACCAGGACTATTACAGCGACCAATACGAAAAAAGATAAGCACAGAAGCCATCCACAAGGGTGGCTTTTTTGTTGTTGAACGAGAGGCGGCTGGGAGCATTTACTCAGCAAGCCTGTTAGCATTATTACAAACTTATCCCATGCGCCTACTGCTCCAAACAGATGTAAACCAGCCCTTAGAGCAGGTAGTCGCAGGCTTTAATGAAAAATTATTCCGGGCACTGGCACCGCCCTTTCCTAAATTAGAGCTTGAGCGATTCGATGGCTGCAAAAAAGGGGATATGGTTGCCATGGTGCTCTTTTTCGGCCCCTTTAAGCAGCGCTGGGTGAGCGAAATTGTGGCCCATGGAGAAACCCCTACAGAGTGGTTTTTTATAGACGAAGGCCGGCAGTTGCCAAAGCCGCTCAAATATTGGCAACACCGCCACCGCCTGCAGCGCCTCCCTGCAGGGGGTACCCGTATTGTTGATGATGTTACCTTTAGCGGGGGGAATGCATTCCTGGATACGCTGCTTTACCCTGCCCTGCTGGCTCAATTCCTCTACCGCAAACCAGTCTACAAGAAATTTTTTAAATGACTTCACCCATGGCTTCTGTCCGTTGCGGCCAGGGGCAAATACCCAAAACTCAATATTCAACTTATGTGGCAAGAAAAAGACAATAAGCTCTCCCGCAGCTTCGAATTCAAAGATTTCTCCGAAGCCTGGGCTTTTATGAACCGCGTGGCACTGCTGGCAGAAAAAATGGATCATCACCCTAACTGGAGCAATGTATATAATAAAGTAGACATTGCACTCACCAGCCATGATGCCGGCAACACGGTAACTGACCGGGACAGAAAGCTGGCAAAAGCGATTGATAAACTGCTTTCTTAAAGCAGCTTGATTTAACTTCATGGGAAACCCAGGCTGTTGAACAGCTCACTTTTAGAAATTCCAAAACAGTTAACCTGTAGGCAGGTTAGCGTATATTGGCTACATTTGCTTCTATGCAGGAAAAAACGGCGCTTTACCTCGTCCCTACACCCATTGGAAATCTGGAAGATATTACCCAGCGCGCCCTGCGCATCCTGGGAGAAGCAGACCTGATTTTGGCAGAAGATACCCGAACTTCCGGCAAACTCTTAAAGCACTATGATATTCGCAAGCCCCTGCAAAGCTACCATGCCCATAACGAGCATGGCCAGGTAGAACGGATTGTTGAGAAAATGAAAGCCGGTACCGTAATGGCGCTGGTCACAGATGCGGGTACGCCTGCCATTTCTGATCCTGGCTTTTTACTGGTGCGGGCGGCCATTGCTGCAGAGCTGCGGGTAGAATGTCTGCCGGGTGCTACTGCTTTTGTGCCTGCGCTAGTAAATAGCGGCTTGCCGGCAGATAAATTTGTATTTGAAGGTTTTCTGCCCCAAAAAAAAGGGAGGCAAACCCGTTTACAGGAACTGGCACTGGAGGAACGAACGTTTATCTTGTACGAATCGCCGCACCGTCTGGTAAAATGCCTGCAGCAGCTGGCCGAACACCTGGGTGCCGATCGACGCGCCTGTGTAAGCCGGGAGCTTACCAAGCTCTTTGAAGAAAACCGGCGCGGAACCCTAACAGAATTGCATGAACACTACAACACGCACCCTCCCAAAGGAGAAATTGTCCTGGTGGTCGAGGGCAGAAAATAAACGCTGGTTTCTACCCCTGCTTTCGGCAGTCAGTATCTTGTTCTTCTGGCTGGGCTGGCCGGTGCTTCCTTTTGCACCGCTGCTATTCATAGCCTTTGTGCCCCTGCTCATCATGGAGCAGCGCATTAGTGCAGCCAATTACCGGAAGCCCGGCCGTACGCTACTGGGATGGTGGTACCTTACACTTTTGGGCTGGAACCTCACTACCACCTGGTGGGTCGTTAATTCCACGCTGGTTGGTGGCATATTTGCTAACCTGGCCAACGCCCTGCTGATGTGCATTCCGCTGTTGCTGTTCCGCTATACCAAACGCCGTACCGGCCCGGGACTTGGCTATATGAGCTTTGTGCTGTACTGGATGACCTTCGATTATATTCACCTGAACTGGGACCTGAGCTGGCCCTGGCTTACCCTGGGCAATGGCTTTGCCATGTATCCGGCATGGGTGCAGTGGTATGAGTGGACGGGCGTTTTTGGCGGCAGCCTCTGGATCCTGCTGGGCAACTTGTTAGTTTATTACCTTTTCTTCCATGGTAAGCTGCATTTTTCTAAAGCGGCCCTGTTGGTTGCAGTGTTGTGGATAGCCTTACCGGCCCTGGCTGGTTCTATTCGCTATTGGGGTTACGAAGAAAAAGGGCCGGCCTATGAGGCTGTAATCCTGCAGCCCAATATTGATCCCTTTACCGAAAAATTTGCCGGTTCAGAAAACTTTATTCCCTTCGAGGAGCAGGTAAGCAGATTTATCCAGAGCAGTAAAACAAAGCTTACGCCACAGACAGCTTTTCTCCTTTGGCCGGAAACAGCCATCGACCAGGCTTTCGATGAACGTACGCTTAACCGCCAGCCCATCATAGAGGATATTACTGCTTTCGTACATACCTACCCAAAGCTCTCGCTGCTGACTGGCCTAACCTCCTATAGCATCTATGACGAAGGTACGCCGCCAGCCACGGCACGTTTCCGGGAAGGGATGGGCTATTACGATGTCTTCAATACAGCTTATTTCATTAGCGGTGCTACCGACTCTACTTACCACAAAAGCAAGCTGGTGCCCGGCCCGGAGCTACTGCCCTACCCGCAGGTTACCCGCTGGCTGTCCGAGACCTTATTTAACCTGGGCGGCAGCTCAGGCGGTTTTGGCAGGCAGGATGAGCGTACTGTATTTTATAACCAGGCGGGAGTAGGGGTGGCGCCCTCTATTTGCTACGAATCTGTCTATGGAGATTTTATGGCGGAATTTATCCGCAATGGCGCCAACTTTATCTTCATCATTACCAACGATGGCTGGTGGGGTAATACGGCAGGTCACAAACAGCATTTCCACTATGCCCGACTCAGGGCAATTGAAACCCGCCGCAGCATTGCCCGCAGCGCCAATACCGGCATTTCTGGTTTTATAAATCAGCGGGGCGATGTGGAGCAGCAGACTGAATACTGGGTACCGGATGTTATCAGGGGCAGCGTTAGGGCTAATGAAACAATAACTTTTTATGCCCAATATGGCGACTACCTGGGCCGTACTGCTGCCTGGATCACCCCTTTCCTATTAATCGCTGCGTTTGTTAGAAAACGCGTATTGTAATTTTTTATGAAGCTGCTAGACATACTGCAACCAACACTTAACCTTGTAAAAGAAGCCGGTGCTTTTATACGCCGGGAAGGCAAAAATTTCGACAGAGCAAACATAGAACACAAGGGGCTGAACGACCTGGTATCTTATGTAGATAAGCAGGCCGAGCAAAAGTTGGTAGATGGTTTGCGCCAAATCCTGCCAGGCTGTGGCTTTATTACAGAAGAGGGTACCGCCGATGCCAGAAAGGAAGAATATATCTGGGTAATTGATCCGCTGGATGGCACTACCAATTTTTTGCACAGCCTGCCAGTTTTCGCTGTCAGCCTGGGCTTGCTTTACAAGGATGAACTGGTGATGGGCGTGGTGTACGAGGTAAATCAGGATGAATTATTCTGGGCGATCAAAGGACAGGGGGCCTACTGTAATGGCAAGAAAATAAAAGTCTCACCCATCGGTAAAGTAGCTGAAAGCCTTATTGCCACAGGATTTCCATACTACGATTTTGGTAAGATGCAGACCTATTTGGAAATTCTGGACCATTTTATGCGCAAGAGCCATGGCTTGCGACGCATGGGGAGTGCTGCCGTAGACCTGGTTTACACAGCCATAGGCCGCTTCGAAGGCTTTTATGAATACAACCTGAAACCCTGGGATGTGGCAGGAGGCGCCATTATTGTGCAGGAAGCAGGCGGCCTTGTAACAGATTTTAAAGGGGGCAAGGACTTTATCTTTGGCAGAGAGCTCATCGCCACCAATGGCCGGGTACACCAGGAAGTGTTAGAAATCATTGGCGGTAACTGGCACAAGTAAGAACAGGCATAATTTATGGCATCTGGCAACCTGCTGCAAAAACTAAAAATCAAGGAAGAAGAACGTACACTCGTCCTGAACCTTCCCCCCTCTATAACTGACCATTTACAGGGAGTAGCTTACGATACAGCGTTACAAGCAGGTACCCGCTATGCCAACGTGCTGCTATTTGTTGCTACTGCTGCTGAAATTGAGCAACACATATCTGCAACACTAAATGCAGTTGCCGCAGGAGGAAAACTTTGGGTTGCTTATCCCAAGAAATCCTCCGCCATTAAAACAGACATTACCCGTGACCGGGGTTGGCAGCCACTAGCAGCAGCGGGCTGGGGACCGGTAACGCAAATTGCTGTAGATAATAGCTGGTCGGCCCTGCGCTTTAAACCAGAAGCAGAAATTAACCGCAAAGAGGGCAGCATGGTCCATAGCAATACTGCCGAACGGCAAACTGAAAGACCCGTGCTGGAGGTACCCGATTACCTGGAACAGCGCCTGGCACAGCATCCAAACGAAAAAGCATTTTTTGATCGCCTTGCTTATACGCATCGTAAAGAATATGTACACTGGATTACCGAAGCCAAGCGGCCAGAAACCAGAGAAAACAGGCTAAACAAAATGCTGGAAATGTTAC
>JASLAE010000144.1 GCA_030147305.1 Cesiribacter sp. | reverse complement strand
GGCGATAGCTTTGATGCTGGTTTTATCTCAAAATACATTCAGGGAAAGCCCTTGCAGGAGTGCCTTGAATTTGGTGCCCTTTGCGGTGCTGTTAACACTACCCGTCCCGGAGGTACCTCAGCATTTGAAAATCTGGGCTTAGTAAAATCAATTGCCCAATCATCCTTTAACTACACCTTTTGATGACCCTACAAGATAAACTCGCTTCGCTGGGGCGGGAAGGTAAGGCCCTGCTGGCCACCAATTTCTATAATTTCGAAACACTCTCCGGGGTGCTTCAGGCTGCAAAGGCGGCTGGGCAACCTATTATACTGCAGCTCTCCGAAAGCTCTATCCATTACCTGGGCTTAAACGTTGCCGCCGCTATGGCACGTACTGCGCTGGAGGCCTATGGTGTGCAGGGCTGGCTCCACCTCGACCATGGCAGCTCGGTAGAAATAGCCCATCGCTGCCTGGATGCGGGCTTTGATTCTGTGATGATCGATGCCAGTGAACAACCCTATGCAGAAAATGTAAAGACAACCCAGACGGTCGTGAAACTGGCCGAGCATTATGGCGCCAATGTAGAAGCGGAACTTGGCTATGTGGCAAAGCTGGGGCAGGAGCAATCCAGTATTTTTACACAGCCAGAAGAGGCTCGGCGCTTTGTTGAAGAAACCGGCATTAATGCCCTGGCCATTGCCATTGGTTCCGCCCACGGATTTTATAAGGAAACCCCAAAGCTACAGCTGGAGCTGCTTTCACACATACACGAAGCTACTCCTGCTGCCCTTGTACTGCATGGCAGCTCCGGTATACCCGATGACCAGCTGCGGGAAGCCATCAGGCGTGGTATTTCCAAAGTAAACCTGGCTACCGAAACCAAAAATATTTTTATGAAGACCCTACAGGAGGTGTTGCGCAACAACGAAGAAATAGACCTGCGCAAAGTATTTCCTGTGGCAACCGCCTCAGTAGTTAAATTAATTACTCAAAAGCTTAGCGTAGTATCACCTGCATGATGAGGTTGCTCCTATACATATTTCCAGCTTTATTGATCCCAATTGTGTATTGCCAGGCACAATCGCCTGATTCTTTGCTGCTGAAAGACTACCGCCCGCAATCAATCTACAAGATACCGGTAACAAGCGTAGCCAAAGCCAGGTATCCGGTTATTGATATGCACTCGCATGCTTATGCTGATTCTGAGGAGGAGCTGGCCCGTTGGGTAGCAACGATGGACAAGGTAGGGATCGATAAAACCATTATCCTCAGCTATTCCACCGGAGCAGCCTTTGACTCCATCTACCAGGTTTATGCAAAGTGGGGCAGCCGCTTCGAAGTCTGGTGTGGTTTTGACTACTCCGGTTATAGCGAAGAGGGCTGGAGCCAAAAGGCTGTGCGGGAATTGGAGCGTTGCTACAAGGTAGGTGCCAGAGGTGTTGGCGAACTGGGCGATAAAGGGCTGGGAGAATTATACTCAAAACCAACGAAGGGCCGCGGCATGCACATTGACGATCCCCGTATGAAGCCCCTGCTGGCAAAATGTGGCGAGCTGAAAATGCCTGTCAGCATACATGTAGCCGAGCCCATGTGGATGTACCAGCCCATGGATTCTACCAATGATGGACTGATGAATGCCTACATCTGGCAAATTGATAAAAGTGAGCCTGGTTTGCTGGATCATGGCGCCCTGATCAATACCCTTGAAAATGCCGTGCGGGAGCATCCCCAAACCACCTTTATTGCCTGCCATTTTGCCAATTGCGAAGCAGACCTCTCAATAATAGGGCGCTTGTTGAGCCGCTATCCAAACCTGTATGCCGATATAGCGGCCCGTTATGCCGAAACGGCTCCAATACCACGCTATATGCAGGCGTTCTATCAGCAGCACCAGAACAAATTGCTCTACGGTACAGACATGGGCACGGATGAAGATATGTATCAGATTACTTTCCGCATATTGGAAAGTACCGATGAGCATTTTTATAAAATTGACCAATTCAATTACCACTGGCCGCTGCACGGGTTTGGCCTGGAGCCGAAGGTGCTAGAAAAGCTATACCAGACCAATGCGGCCAAAATCCTGAATAGAAAGTAAAGCCTATGAAAGCTTCCTCCAACATACTGTTATTAATGCTGCTCCTTTCTGCCTGTGTGCGGCAGGAAACGGCAGTGCAGCCCGAAGGTGTAGCCATTCAGCACGGAAAGCTGGTCCTGCAGATTACGGCCGAGCTACACAGTAGGGTATCATCCAATGCCGAAGGAGCCCTGTCCCTAATGGAGGCTCCTGTGCCCTCTGAATATCTGATTACTGAAAATTTTACGGCACAGGATTTTAAACTGGACCATTCCAGCACGCAACCTATTGCTGATGCTGTGGGCGCCGGACAGCAATGGACACTAAAAGGGAGCAGTGAGCATGGAGAGGCTACCCTTGAAAAAATAGTGACTGTAAAGGCATATGACAGCCTGCCTGATATGTTGCTGTTGGGGGTTGCTTATGTCAATCGTTCACCCAAGGCCATTCAGGTAAACAAATGGGTAAACCATCATTACCGGGTTTTGCCCCATCAGGATACCACCTTATTCTGGTCCTTTCAGGGTAGTTCTACCAGTGCCCGCGAAGACTGGATTAAGCCACTAAAATCTGGATTCAGCCAAAAGAATTATATGGGCATGAACAGCTCTGATTATGGTGGCGGCATTCCCGTAACAGATCTCTGGCGGCCAGATGGTGGAATTGCCATTGGCCATGCCGAGCTGTTGCCAAGACTGGTTTCCCTGCCCGTGGATATTGCTAAAGAGGAGACCGCAGCCAGCATTAACATAGAATTTGAATATGAAGAGCCCCAACAGCTACAGGCTGGTGATACGCTGAAAACTTATGAAACCTTTGTGATGATACACGAAGGTGATTACTATAACGGTCTGCAGGCCTATGGAAAGCTGCTGCGAGCTAAGGGTTTGGACTTTGTTGAGTCCGAAGAAGCCGCCTATGAATCTTCCTGGTGTGCCTGGGGCTATATGCGTGATTTTACACTGGAGGAAATTCTTGGTACCCTGCCTAAGGTGAAAGAGCTGGGTATTCAATGGGTAACCATAGACGATGGCTTTCAGCAGGCCGAGGGTGACTGGCAGGTAAACCGGCAAAAATTTCCAGAGGGCGATGCCCAAATGAAGGCCCTGGTAGATACGATCCATGCTTATGGGATGAAGGCGATGCTCTGGTGGGCACCCCTGGCCGCAGATCCTGGCAGTAAACTTTTGCAGGAGCATCCGGATATGAAATTACTTACGGCAAACGGATCGCCACAGGATATCACCTGGTGGGATGCCTATTATATGTCGCCAGCCTATGATAAAACCAAAAAGCATACCGAAGAAGTTGTAGACCTGTTCATGAAACAATGGGGCTTCGATGGGCTGAAGATGGATGGTCAGCATCTGAACGCTGTTGCACCAGATCATAATCCTGAACACGGCCTGGCTTATCCGGAGGAGTCCGTAGAAAAACTTCCCCAATTCTTCGAAAATATATATGAACAGGCAAGGGCCATCAAACCCAATGCGGTAATTCAGAACTGCCCCTGCGGTACCTGCATGTCAGTTTTCAACATGCCGTATA
>JASLAE010000137.1 GCA_030147305.1 Cesiribacter sp. | reverse complement strand
AACAGGATCCTCTCCCCGCTCCTGCCTGTATTTTTGTACTGAAGACCAGGTATTCAGGAAACCTTCCAGCCCCTGTAGATCCCAATGTTTTTGGATGGAAAAATGCTGGTTGTGTTCAATTTCGCTGAAGGGAAAAGGAATGGTCGTATACTCATCATCTATGTAGGTGCGCTCATGTTCCCAGTAGGGCCCAATCGTATTTAGATAAAAATCGTCAACAAGGGCATCCACCTCGGGATTAGTGCGAAAAATACCATAGCCCCAGATCGCTATCACAGCATTTAGTTTAGCGACCCGCTGCACCTCCTTGTAAAAAGCATCGAAATCGAACCAGTGAATGGCCTGGGCTACAGTAATAAGATCGAAATTATTGTCATCAAAATGGGTATGTTCTGCCTGGCAGAGCTGATAGAATACATTAGGTTTTTCTATTGCATTCTTGAGCTGGTTTTCACTGATGTCCGTTGCTTCCACTTCCTGAAAATGCCCGGCAAGGGCTGCTGCCACCTGTCCGTTGCCTGTTCCACAGTCCCATGCAGATTCCCTGCCTTCTACCTGTTGCAGAATATAATTATAAAGCTCCTGCGGATATTCGGGCCGATGCTGCCGATAAGCTGCCGCCTGCTTCGAGAATAGATCTTTCATCAAATTTAAAATTAGTTTTTCATGTCATGGGAAGCGCTGCGATAGGCCTACTGCTCTTTTCTCAGACGCTCATCAAAAAGAAGGGGTTCATTTTTCAGTACCTGTACCACTGGCATCCGGGGGTGCAGGGGGTTCAGCAGTATATTAAAGTCACCCGGAACCAATACACTTGGCACACGCAGGGCAAGGCTTTTTTTTTGTAACAGCCACTGGGTACCTAACGCTTTTAATTCATCGGGGCCCCGGCGACTGTTCCAGTGGGCTGGTAAGTGCGCAAGTGGAAAATCTTCAAGGTCTGCATCCGGCAGGCTAAGGGTAAGACACCGATGCTCCATAGAAAAATCGCGGCGGCTCAGGTGCACCAGCTTCTCCAGAATGGCCAGGGCTTTGTACTGGGCAGTATACAAGATGCGGTGCCCCTGCTGGTGCCAGCGACCATCGGTATACAAACCTCCGGTACCGCTTAAATCTTCGGCATAACGGGCAATCACCACGCGATAAACCTCCATTAAGGCAAGATACTATGCTCCAGCTTGTGCAGATCTGACAAGACCAGGCGCCGGCCTGTACCATTGCGCAGCGTAGCCATGGGCGTCATGTCGTAATAATAATAATTCGGTGTATTCAGCCATTTCAAAAAGTCATCGCGTTGTTCAAACACCTCCAGGCCCTTGCTGTAAATCTTCACCAGTTCAATGAGCGCATCGGTCAGGTGCGGCCCCAGGTTTTTTCCATCCTGTAGCCTGCGCTCCAGGGTGCTGCGCGAGGTGTTCAGCAAGAGCGTGAGTTCTCCTACGCCCAACTCATAGAGTGCCATCAGATCACGCAAAGCAGTACCAGGTAAGCCCTTTTCGTGCAGATAGAATAGGTCCAGGTCGTTTTCGATACCGGGTATTTGTACTTTATTATTAGTGATTACAAAAACTTCCATAGGCCATTCGTCATTTGATAACTAAATATACGTCAATTGAACAAGAATGTAAACAAAAAAAGGCGGAAGCTTTGAGAACTTCCGCCCGAAGGGATAATAGCGTGCGTTGGCTATCGAATTTTTAATTATTTACAGTTGCTTTGAGCGTTATGGTCTGCGTAGGTGCTGTAGGATCGTTAGAGAAGACTGTAACGGTCTTATATTGATTACCCTGCCGGCCTTCTGAGTTAAAGCTCACTTTCAGTGTGGCAGTTTCGCCTGGGAGCAATGTTGTTTTATCCGGCGTAGAAACCGTGCAGCCGCAATTTGCCTGTGTATCGCGTATGATCAGATCCGTACGGCCGTTATTTGTTAAAGTAAATTCTGTTTCCACCACATTCCCCTGCCGTACATTGCCAAATTCGTGTGTGCTGCGATCTATCTGCAGCTTAGGCGCCTTTGCCAGTTCTGCCTCTGTCATGGGTGGAAAATACTCCTCAATAGTAGCAGACAGGGTTAATATCTTACGGTTCTCGCTTTCCGGCTCGTTCGTATAAAATACTATATTGTCGGTAGCCCAGCCCAGCGCAGCTTTAGCGGCAGCATCGTATGTAATTACAATATGGCCGCGACTGTTGGGTTCGAGCGATTGAGGCTCAAACGCAACTGTTATATGCACAGGGGCTTCTATGTTTTTCTTGCTGAAAGAGAGTTCTTTTTCGCCCTGGTTATACACTTCAAACTTTTTAACCACAGGTTTTTCTGTGGTGATTTTGCCGATAGACAACCCACGGGTTTTAAGACGCAATCTGCCCAGAGCTGTCGGGAAATCATCTTCTGCTGTCCGTGGTTTGGGCTTTACTACGCCTCGTATGTTCAGGATAGTTGTATTAGGCTCGGTATTAGTGGTAACCGTAAGGGTTTTATGGAACTGCCCAGGACGGTTAAGCGGATTATATTCTGCGGTGATGAAACCGGTTTTGCCTGGTTCAATTTCTTCTTTGCTCCATTCTGGTGTGGTACAGCCGCAGGAGGCTTTTACATCCAGCACCTTTACTGGAACTTCGCCGTTGTTGGTGAATTCAAATCTGTAACGTACCGGACCGGCTTCTTCACCCACCTCACCAAAATCGTGATCACTGGTCTGGAACTGAACACTTGCCAGCCTTTTCTCGAAGCCCTGGCGCTCTACCAACTGTTGCGCCTGCACTGCAGGAGCCGCTGCCAGGCCCATGGCCACCAAAAGAATCCACTTTTTCATAACTGCCTAAATCGTTGAGCTGAAAATACCAACTTCTTATCAAAGTACAAATATCCAAATATTGTGCCGGAGCCACACACTTCTGTAAGGAAATGGCTATTTTTTGATAAAACCATGCTTTTTCCCCCCGGGCTTTTTACTTTTGGGCAAAACTGGTAACCATGGCACGTATTTTAACAGGCATACAAAGCAGCGGACGCCCGCACCTTGGCAACATATTGGGTGCGATTTTACCTGCAATAACACTCAGCAACCAACAGGGAAACGAATCGCTCTTTTTCATTGCCGACCTGCACTCCTTAACGACCATAAAGGAGCGGGAGCAGCGCATCGAAAATGTAAACGCTGTGGCTGCTGCCTGGCTTGCCTTTGGCTTCGACACGCAAAAAAATATCCTCTATCGCCAAAGCCGTATCCCTGAGGTATGTGAGCTTACTTGGTACCTTAATTGCTACACGCCCTTTCCCATGCTGGCCAACGCCCATAGCTTTAAGGACAAGCAGGACCGTTTGTCAGACATTAATGCAGGCCTGTTTACCTACCCAGTGCTGATGACGGCCGATATTATCATGTATGATGCCAATCTGGTGCCGGTGGGCAAAGACCAAAAGCAACACCTGGAGATGGCCCGCGACATTGCAGCAGGCTTCAATAACCGTTATGGAGATACCTTTGTGTTGCCGGATGCTCGCATCGATGAGCAGGTGATGACCGTGCCGGGAACAGATGGTCTTAAAATGAGCAAGAGTTACGGCAACATCATCGATCCTTTTTTGCCAGACAAACAGCTGCGCAAACAGGTAATGGGCATTATCACCGACAGCACCCCCCTGGAAGCGCCTAAAGATCCGGACACGGATACCGTGTATGCGTTATATAAGCTGCTGGCATCGCCCGAGCAGGCCGAAGAAATGCGCCAGCATTACCTGCGAGGTGGCTATGGCTACGGGCATGCCAAGCAGGCGCTCTATGAAATCATCATTACCCGCTTTGCAGAAGAGCGCAAAACCTTCTGGTATTATATGGAAAACCTGGATGAGCTGGAGCGTAAACTACAGGAAGGTGAGGATAAAGCCCGCTCCATTGGCCGCGAAGTATTACAGCGTGTACGGGAAAAACTGGGATTTGCGTGAAAACTAATCCTTAATGTATATCTGATAAACTTTTTGAACAGTGGTTTGCCGCAGCTGGCAGACCACTTTTTTTTATACCTTAATCATGTAGAAAGTCCAAGCCTTTGTACAAGGGTGAACCTCCCAATATGTTGTCGCAAAATTTCCATGCCTATGCCATCGATATGGTAGCGGTAGTCGTACGAAAACATCATACGCGTTAGGGATTCCAAATTCTGCGGCGCATTAACTAATAGCTAAGTTAGCGTCAACAGCCATGAGCATAAGCAAAAAAAAGCTGTCTCCGGTGTTGTTGAGACAGCTTTCTATTATATTTCTGTATAATTAAATACTTTGACGGCTGACTATTTCGCCACCCAAACATCTTCCTGCTTTTTGGCAGAAATGATTAGTACAATGCGGGTGGGGCTAGGTGCCAGGGCTAGCTTGGTACCTTTGGTAGGCAATTCGTCTACTTCTACAGGTACGCCTCCTTCGGCTGGTACCCAGCGACCATCTTCACTCTGGTTATAACGGTTGGCCACGTAAGCGATGGGCAGTAACACATCGTTATCGGGACATAAATCGTCATGTACCCGGTGCAGGGCATCCTCAACATAATCACCATAGGCTTCCTGGAAATCATCTTCCAGGTCGTGCAGCTCTTCCTCTATATCATCATAGCGAGGATCGTCGTAACCAAGTGCGGCCAGCTCGTTTTTCTTCAGCGCCAGCGCAAGCAGGTCGCGTTCCAGTTCGGTTAAGTTTACCATGTATGCATGTTCTTAGAATGCAAAACTTACCCTTTTTCAAACATAATGCAACCCGAAGCCCAAAAAATGGCGCAAAAGCCTGCATTCATTTTACCTGGGGACCCTGCTTTACATTTTCTTGCTATACCTTTAAGGAAAAGGTTTGCATAAACAGGCCTATTTTTATTATTTGAGCTAAGAATACAAACTTTTAAAGTTATGGAACAAGATTTTTTGCCCATCAATGGCACCGACCATATCGAATTTTGGGTGGGCAATGCCAAGCAAAGCGCCATGTTTTACATGGCAGCGCTCGGTTTTGAGCTGATTGCTTATGCCGGGCCGGAAACCGGACTTCGGGACCGTGCCTCTTATGTGCTGCAGCAAAACAAACTACGTTTTGTGCTTACCTCCTCCCTGATGCCAGATACCGAAATTGCACGGCATGTTTACCAGCATGGCGACGGGGTAAAGGTGCTTGCCCTCTGGGTAGATGATGCCGAAAAAAGCTTTAAGGAAACGGTGAGCCGGGGTGCCGAACCAGCCATGGCTCCCCAGCGATTCAAAGATGAAGCAGGAGAAGTAGTGATGGCAGCCATTAAAACCTATGGCGAAACCATCCATACCTTTGTAGAGCGCAGGCATTATAAAGGCACTTTTCTACCCGGCTATGTGCAGAAAAAAAGTAGCTTCCCCGTTAAACCCATAGGTTTAAAGTACGTAGATCACTGCGTGGGCAATGTTGAGCTTGGCCAGATGAATAAATGGGTTAAGTTTTACGAAGATGTGATGGGCTTTAAACTACTCATTACCTTCGATGACAAAGACATCAGCACCAAGTATACCGCC
>JASLAE010000087.1 GCA_030147305.1 Cesiribacter sp. | reverse complement strand
CTGGCAGGCACGGCAACCGTATTGTTGAGTGGTGGTCAGATGGTGCGTACCCATTGGAATAAAATGGTAAAGGTGATGGGCATTTTCCTGTTTTGCGCAGGTTCTTACCAGGTGTACCAGCTCGTTGACTTTAACAAGGGCGGGTTCCGGATCAAGCAGGAAGAAAATGTGCTGGAACAGCAGCTGGAGGTTATAGAAGAAAAATCAGCGCCCCAGACGCAACAATGAGGCAGGGCTGGTTTGAAGGCTTTCATCCGGAAAAAATTGTGATCACCCAGGCTTAGGCGCTGTTTAACGCAACGCTCGTTGCGCGTTTCCAGGACTTCCATGGCTACATTGCATGAATCTTCCTGTTTTACATTTTAATGTAATGCCTAAAAGGCAGGCATTTATCTCAGAGGAGAACCAATATGCAAACACCCCAAGCCAGAAGAGGCAATCATCCTTATCTTTTTTCAGATTCTGACCGTGAGCCTGAGCAGAAGAGTTATACAGCTTGGGAAAGAAATAGTATTTTTCTGAAAGGATTATTTCCTAAATTGACCTGGGCTGCTTCTGCTGTAGCTTTTTGCTCATTTGTGCTGGTCAACAGCCTGAATTATTAGCGCAAGAGCACAGCAGTTGCCGGAAATACTTTATCAGCATGATTAGAATACTATTTTTGTTCATAGGACTGGCACTGCCTGCCTATGCGTGGGGTCAGTTAAAGCAGCAGGAACTACCGGCCGAGCTCCAGCATAAACCCTGGGATGCCAAATGGATTTTCATGGCTGAAGAAGACCCTAAATCTTATGGTGTCTATCATTTTCGCAAATCTGTTACGCTGCCTGCAAAGCCAGCTTCATTTGTCGTGCATGTGTCTGCAGATAATCGTTATAAGCTCTATGTAAATGGTACGCCTGTGTGCTGGGGCCCGGCCCGTGGAGATATTTATCACTGGAACTTCGAAACCATTGACCTGGCGCCTTACCTGAAGGAGGGCAATAACGTTGTGGCCGCGCAGGTATGGAATTATGGTGAACATAAACCCATGAACCAGCAAAGCCGGCAGACCGCTTTTATCTTGCAGGGTAACGGTGCGGCCGAAGCCATAGTAAATACCAATACCTCCTGGAAAGTTTTGGCAAACAAAGCGTATGCACCCCTTACGACTAGCCTCTATACTTATTTTGTCATTGATCCGGGAGAGCAGGTTGACCTGAACCTGTTTCCATGGAACTGGGAACAGGCAGATTTTAATGACAACAGCTGGCAGCCTGCACAGGAAATAGCGCCGGGTCTGGCGTATGGCTTGTTTGAGCCCTGGTACGAAGGCTGGATGTTGTACCCCCGTCAGGTTCCGCTGATGGAGACAAAGGAACAGCGTGTGCTAAAAGTAAGAAAAGCAGAAGGGATAACGCCTCCTGCATCCTTTCCGCTGGAATCTGCACCCTTTACAATTCCAGCCAATACCAAAGTAAGCCTGCTGTTAGATCAAACCTTTCTCACTACTGCCTATCCTGTTTTAAAAGTAAGTGGAGGAAAAGGCGCTACGATCAGCCTGGGCTATGCAGAGTCTTTATTCATTGATGAAGGAAAGCATGTTGGAGAAACCAAGCAGAAGGGAGATCGTGATGAAATAGAAGGCAAGATTTTTATTGGTTTTAAAGATCAGTGGACCCTGGATGGGGGTAAAAGCAGAACAATTATTCCGCTTTTCTGGCGTACTTACCGCTACCTGCAGCTTCAGGTAGAAACAGCAGGAGAGCCGCTTTCGCTGGAGGATTTGTATGGCATCTCCACAAGTTATCCGTTTGCCTGGAAAGCCAGCTTTGAGGCAGGTAATCCGGAGCTAAACAAGATACTGGAAGTAGGCTGGCGTTCGGCCCGCCTCTGTGCCCATGATACCTACATGGATACGCCTTATTACGAACAGCTCCAGTATGTAGGAGACACCCGTATACAGGCCCTTGTTTCCCTCTTTAACAGTGGCGACGACCGACTGATGCGCAATGCTATTGAACAGGTTAGCCACTCACAATCGCTGGGCGGCATTACCATGAGCCGCTATCCTACACGCGATCCACAGTATATTCCGCCCTTCTCGCTCTGGTGGATCGCCATGGTGAATGACCACTGGAAATACCGGGGTGACACAAGCCTGGTACGGGCAATGCTGCCTGTTACGCGCTCAGTCCTTGATTTCTATCATGCCTATCAGCAAAAGAATGGTTCTCTTGGCAAAATGCCTTACTGGAATTTTACTGACTGGGCCACTGGAACTGCCTGGAAAGCAGGCATGGCCCCGGCTGGCCCGGAGGGAAATTCTGCGCCACTGGATCTGCAACTCATTCTGGCTTACCAGGCAGCAGAGCCCCTCGAACGGGCTGCCGGTATGGCTGCGCTGGCAGATAAATACAAAGAGCGGGCGGAGGCACTCAAACGCACCGTAGCCAACCTGTACCGGGACAATGAAAAAGGCTTGTTTGCCGATACTCCGGAGAAACAGCATTTTTCGCAGCACACCAATTCACTGGCTGTGCTGGCGGGCGTTGTGACGGGAGAAGAAGCAACTAAGCTGATGAAACAAACCTTGTCTCAGCAAGACCTCGTACAGGCAACCATTTATTTCAAGTTTTATGTACATCAGGCAGCGATCAAAGCAGGTTTGGGCGACCAATATATTAGCTGGCTGGACGAATGGCGGGCGCAGTTAAGCCGTGGATTGACTACCTGGGCCGAGCAGCCCGAGCCAACCCGCTCCGATTGCCATGCCTGGGGTGCCAGCCCTAACATAGAATTCTTCAGAACCCTGCTGGGTATTGATAGTGAGGCACCGGGATTTGAGCGGGTGCTCATTCAACCACATTTGGGTAGTCTAAAGCAGGCATCAGGCTCCATTCCCCATCCAAAAGGAGAGATAGCAGTGGCCTATCAGGTAAAGGGTAATGGAAGGCTGGAGGCCCGAATTAGCCTGCCAGAGGGCGTTGTAGGGCGTTTTGTATGGAACGGACAGGAGAAGCAGCTGAAAAGTGGCTCCCAACTACTGAAATTATCCTTGAAGGAAAAACCCTAAAAGAAAGGTTCTGTTGGCTGAAAGCGCTCAGCAACCCTCAGAAGCTTATTTTATTAGCTGATAGAAACCTGTGGTGGCGGTGTCTGCAATGGATCCATCCTCTCGTTGGTAAATAAAATATGCTTCCAGCCTGTCTTGCTGTTCTGCAAAATCAAGGCCCTTTTTAATGCCCATGCCCATCAAAGCATTGTCGTACCCATCTGCCGTCATGGCATCCGCTGCCCAGACCGTGACACTGATCATTTCGTTGCGGATAGGATAACCAGTGTTGGGATCAATCAGATGGGAGATGCGGTTGGCACCCGTTTGCAGGAACTTTCGATAATTTCCGGAGCTTGTAACAGCTCCCTCTTCAGGGCGGATGATTGTTTGTATAGGAAAGGCGTGATTGTCATCTCCTCCCGGGCCTTCAATACCGATGGCCATCAACTCTCCGCCAGGTTGTTTGCGGCCTTTTAGCCTTATTTCACCCCCCAGCTCCACCAGAAAGTGCTCAATGCCTTTATCTTCCAGGTAGGCTGCCAGCACATCCACGGTATATCCCTGGGCTATTCCGTTTACATCTAGGCCTACACAAGCTGCAGTTTTATGTAAATAATTTTTATATATTTTTATCTTATCTGATCCTACGCATTCTAAAAGCGCCTGTATGCTGGCAGAATCGGGTAAAGCAGCAATGGTGCTGGTTCCAAATCCCCAGGCCTGCACCAGGGGCTGTATGGTGATTTCAAATGCACCTCCTGTTTTTTCAGAGATTTCAAGTGATTTCTTGACTACCTTTTTTAAATGGCAATCCAGTTCAATTCCGGATGAGGATTGGTTAAACCGGCTGATCAGGGAATAGGGTTTATAGATAGATAAAGAACTGTCGATAGTGCTTAATATTTGCTCAATCTGCTGCTTGCTAACGGCCTTTTCTGTAGCATAATACAGGATCTGATAGGTGGTGCCCTGGGCAAAACCCCGAATACGGAACGTGGCAACTGCC
>JASLAE010000054.1 GCA_030147305.1 Cesiribacter sp. | reverse complement strand
GTAAAGTGGGTGAGATTGTACGCTGGGAAAGCTCTACCGATAATTTTTCAAGCATTACCCAGATCGCAAATACTGGTGATAATCTTAATTACCAAAATTTAACAGTTACCACTGCTTTTCGGGCGGTAGTACAAAATACATTTTGCAATCCTGTTTATAGCGAGGTAGCCACCATTACTGTAAATCCTGCCGTAGCAGCCGGTCGCATAGCTGGCAGCGTTACAGTAGTTACCGACACCAATGCAGGTGAACTGCAGTTAGTAGAAAATGGTGGGCAGATCGTACAGTGGGAGTCTTCTGTTGATGGTTTTGTAAACCAACGCTTGTCCATACCCAATACCACAGCCGTCTATAGCTTCCAGAACCTGACCCAGACCACCTGGTATAGAGCTGTAATACAAGATGGCGATTGTGGATTGTTGTATGCGGCGCCTGCTGTTGTAACGGTTAACCATGCCCCACAGGCCCACACGGATACCCTGCTAATACCCCAGGCTGTGTATACAACTCAATTATCTGTTTTGCTGAACGATACAGATCCTGATGGTAATACATTAACAGTGATGCCTGCTGCCGGACCAACCGCTGCCGGCGGATTTGCCACCATAGAAGGCAATGGTCTGCTAACCTACGAATCGCCGGAGCACTACCTGGGCTACGACGCTTTATCCTATACCGTTTGCGATAATGTAAGTGGTGCTGAGCTCTGCAGCGAAACAGCCATTGTGCTGGATGTGCGCCTGCCAGCCCCGGCACTTGTGGTATACCAGGGAGTATCACCCAACGGTGATGCAGACAATGATTACTGGCGCATCGAATTTATTGAGCGCTATCCTAATAACATAGTACAGCTCTACGATCGGTTTGGGGCCCTTGTGTATGAACAGCAGGGGTATAATAACCTGGAAAGGATTTTTGTGGGCCAGGGCAATAAAGGCATCCGCCCGGGGGGCAACGATTTACCGGAAGGCACTTATTTCTATAAGATCATAACTTCTGGCCAGGCGCCTGTATTGCAGGGCTATATCGTATTAAAAAAATAGGGAGTGAAGCAGCTATATTTATCCATATCGCTTTTTCTCCTCCTTGGCCAGTCCCAGTTACTGGCACAGGTACAGCCGCTTTTCTCGCAATACATGCACGATGCCACAGTCATTAACCCTGCGTATGCAGGCAGTGCAGAGGCTTTGGCGCTTACCTTGCAGGCGCGGATGCAATGGACCCATACCTCCGGTGCACCCGCTGTACAGATTTTCTCTGCCCATTCGCCATTGCCGGGTTCGTCCTTATCAGCTGGCCTTCGGTTGCTGCACGAATCTGTTGGTAGTGGCCGCCGTATGTCAATCTCGCCAACTCTGGTGCACCGCATCAAAGTAGGAAAAGGTGCTTTTGCAGGCGGACTCTCGGGCAATGTGAACCATTATACGCCTGGTTACGAAAACTTACTACTCTACAACCAGGCAGACAAGGTTTTTGCCTTGCGGGAGTCTTTGTGGATTGTTACGCTGGGCGCAGGCCTCTATTATGCCACCGATAAATTTTATGCCGGCTTTGCAGTGCCGGAAATTGTGCCGGCTTCCAGGCCCGACCCCGAAAGAAACATCTTCCGTCGTCACCTGCGCCAGTATGTCTTTCATACAGGTAAGGTAATTTCTATTAACCATGATGTGGTGCTGAAGCCAAATCTAATCATCAGCATGCCGGAACAAGGAGTAGCCTACGCCGACCTGAACCTGAATGCCCTTTTTAGAGAAACCCTGTGGCTGGGTGCCTCCTATCGAACTTCTCACTTACTGGGAGGGCTGGTGCAGGTGCAGCTGAATTCACAGTGGCGCCTGGGCTATGCCTGGGATATGGCCCTGAAAGGCAACCAGTTTTATGGCAGCGACTCACACGAGATAAGCCTGCAATATATTTTCAATTTTGATCGCGCCAGCGTAAGATCGCCCCGCTATTTCTAAGGCAGTGAAAGCATCCTCTACCATATTCCGCATCCTGCTGCTGATGCTGTTGCTGGCCGGCACTAGTCCCTTACAGGCACAGTTCGACAATGTCTTTTTTCGGCTGAAGCCTACGATACAGAAAGGCCTGTTGCTTTACAATGCCGGAGCTTACGAAAAAGCAATTCCACACATAGAGCAAGCCCTGGAACAGCAGGCTGATGATCAGCTTTACCTGATGCTGGCACATGCCTACGCACTCACCGGTAAAGCCAAAGCATCGGTGCGTCTGTACAGGCAATTGGGCGACCCGCAAAAGCTGGAGGCAAAGCACCTGCTGGCCTACACCCTCTGTCTGCAAAGCCTGGGGCATACCGAGGAGGCCCGTACCAGCTTTCAGGCCTATATGGGCAAGCTGGGCGAAACTACGGAAGTTGCCGAAGATCTTGGCAAATCAGACTTATACCGTTCTGCAATTCGCTACTCCGTTCATCCCCTTTCTATCAATACCAAAGCGCACGAATTTGCACCCGTACTCACCAGGGAGGGTATCTATTTTGTCTCCGATAGAAAAAAGGGCGGCTTTGTGAGAAGAAGTTTTTCCGGCCATCAGTCAGACCTGGATGTTTATGAGGCACACGCCCGGAGCAATACCCGCTTTGTAAATACCAGCCGCCTCACCAAAGCCATCAACAGCAACCTGCACGAAGGACCAGCCTCCCTGGACTCCACTGGCACCATGTATTTCAGTCGCTCAGACCGGAGTGGTAAGCTTAGTTTGTGGAAAGCCCCAACAGAGGCCAACAAAACAACCTGGCAGGAGGCGGCACCACTCAAGATTCCAGTGGCAGACAACCTCTTTCACCCGGCTGTAAGTGCTAATGGCCAGGTACTGTTCTTTGTGTCTGACATGCCCGGTGGGCTGGGTGGTTCCGATATATACTTTAGTGTTTATAAAGAAGAGAGCGGCTGGTCTGCTCCTGTAAATGCAGGTCCTAAAATAAATACCTTGGGTAATGAGGCTTTTCCCGTGCTGCAGGAAAATAAGCTCTATTTTTCTTCCGATGGCCGCATTGGTCTGGGAAGAATGGATATTTACGAAGCTTTTGTGAGTGGCACAACCATTATACATGTACGGAACCTGGGTGCGCCGGTAAACTCTCCGGAAGATGATTTTGGCCTGGTATGGCTACCAGATGGTTCCGGCGGTTATTTTGCCTCAAACCGCAAGGGCAGCCGTGGCGGAGATGACCTGTACCGGCTCGATTATCATGTAATTACGCTGGAAGGCACTTTACTTGATAGTACAAACCATAAACCTCTGGCCGGTGCACAGGTAGTTTTAAAGAATCCCGATGGCAGCAACAGGCAAGCCATTACGAATGATGCCGGGGCTTATAGTTTTACCCTTTTTCCGGGTGAAAGCTATTACCTGGAGATGGAAGCTAAAAACTACCGTCCGCAGCAAATGCGCTACTCTACTTTGCAGGGCAAACAATATGGCAAGCGCGAGCTTAAAACCGCACTCGAGAGAAAAACCAAGGTATTTGTATTGGGGAACGTAAGATTGCCCGACAATAAAAAGGCTTCACAGGCTCAACTGGTGGTGTTTGACAGCAAAGGCGGGAAGCCAGATACACTGCAGACGAATGATCGGGGTAGCTTCGAGCTGGAACTGGATACCGAAAGTAATTACACCTTCCTTTTTAGCTGTGATAAAGTAGGGCATGTGGCAGAATTTCAGACAACAGGCAGAACGGAGGCCTCATTATCCCATTATCTGAATGTAAGTCTGAAGCCCTATCAGCAATACAAGGTGCAGGGGCGGATAGAAGCAACAGATCCTAACCAGCCAATGCTGTTGTGGCTCACCCATAGCCTGAGCGGCGAAAGTACCCTGATCTGGCCCAATGCAGGTAGATTTTCTTTTGATGCCCATTCTTTAGCCGGGTATGAGCTATGTGCGCAGCAGGGCGATAAAAAGGCAGTGCTCTACTTAAGTAGTGACTGGCAGGAGCAAGTGCGTGAGGTAGTGCTACGGCTGGAGTAGCTTATGGCAGCACTCATAATTTTGATTAGTGGCTGGCTTTTGGAGTAAAACCAGCAGTCGGGGCAATTTTCTTCTTTTTCATTGTACCGTGCATGCACAATAATGGGCCTACAGGAACCTAAAAAAGCCTGTTTATGGCTGTAATGGCTATGTTCTTCCAGCAAATTAAAATTTATTGAAAAATTTTACCTAAAACCATTGCCTCGTAGCCATGAGCTTTGTTTTTTTAGGGCATGAAAGCAGATGAACACTTTATAGCCAGGGATGTAACATCAAGTAGATGAACGACGTAGCCCTTTTGTAACAGTTTATACTAGCTTTCTGAAACTACTTAGAGCATTATGCCACAACCAACTAATTCGAACAAAAAACGCATCATCAAGGATTACGACAGCTTGCCGGAAGATATAATCAACCGGGTGAAGATGGAATATCCTTATGGCTTTGCCAATAGCCTGGTTTCTTTTACCAACAAAGAAGGTAAAAGGGTTTCTGCGCTGCCCTTCGAGACAGAGGATATTTATTATCTTATTCGCATGACGGTGATGGAAGCCCGCCAGATCATCAGCGATGATGATGATTATGATGATGAAGGCAACCTGCGCGATAGTTTTGGTGGGGCCGATGAAGCTGCAGCAGATACAGCAGATAGTTTTGATGACGATGCTGCAGAAGAGGAGAAGAGCCCATTCGCAGATAAAGCAGATGACGAAGAAGATGAAGACGAAGACGAGGATTATTAATATTTGAGAAGCAGCTGTAAGGCTGCTTTTTTTATTGCCCTGATTTCTCAGCGCGGGCTTGGTTAAATACGTATAAGTTGCATAGCCATAACTTTGCATTACAGTGAAGATCTCCTCCGCTTTATTTTCTTTTGTATTATCTGCTTTATTATTGGCCTGCAGCACAGCTGATGAAAAGAATGCTGAAGCAAACAGCACGGCCGATACCCTCGGGCCTGCACCAGCAGTTACAGCAGATCAGGTTGCCGACAGCACCAATAAAATCATGGGAGTGCTATATTACAGCGGCTTGCAACCTGATGAAGCAAAGGCACTGGGGTTAAAAAATTATACCTACCAGCTGGTTTCTCAAGCCGCCTATTTTTTAGAAGCCCCCGATAGCCTCGCAGCTTACCTGGGACAGTGCCTTACCCTCAGCGGTATGGTTGCCGAGGGCTGGAAGGAGGGACCAGCACAAGTGGGCGGGCAGCATACCTATAACCGGAAGCTTTTCATTGTAGAAGGGGTGCAGCAGCAGGCTTTCGATGAATGCTATTATGCCGATACCCTCAGCACACAACCCCAGGGCAGAGCAGTCACTTACATAGGGCAGGTAGAGCGCATGCAGCGGCCCGCGCCAGATATTGCTTACGATTATCTGCTCCTGCTGCAGAAACCCTATCGGGATGCCAACAATCCGGTACAGCCTGGTAAATTGGTTCGTCAGCTGCCACTTGTTGCAGGTAAGTTTGAGATATACAGTACGTTAGAAGAAGCCATAGAGCAAAAAGTACCTATCCGCATCCGTGGGGTTCAGCACCGGGGATATGCAGAAAGTGAAGCGGTATGGGTGGAAGCTGCCGGAGCCCCTGCATTATAAGCCAGAAAATTATTGTTTCCAGAATTGTTTTAGTATTCCAAATATCTATATTTTAGTCTCCGCAAACGTTTTCGGAAGCAGCTAATCTGCTTTAAGCCCAGTACATTCCATTGATTAATAATTATTTTTTAATCGTTAAATATAGTTTATGAACCAAGCCGAAATCCGCAAGATCAACAAGATTTTGGTGGCCAACCGTGGTGAAATTGCCATTCGCGTACTACGGGCAAGCGCCGAAATGCGTATCCGTACTGTGGCAATTTATACCTATGAAGACCGCTACTCCCTGCACCGATACAAAGCCGATGAAGCCTACCAGATTGGACGCGACGACGATCCGCTCAAACCCTATCTCGATATTGAGGAGATCATTACGCTCGCCAAACAGAAAGGGGTAGATGCCATCCATCCCGGCTATGGCTTTCTGAGTGAAAATGTACGCTTTGCCCGGCGTTGCGAGGAGGAGGGTATCATCTTTGTTGGACCCCGTTCTGAAGTAATGGACCGGCTTGGGGATAAAGTAAAAGCCAAAGAAGTTGCCGTTGCAGCACAGGTGCCTGTTATCCAGGATAGCCAGGAGCCACTTACCTCCCTGGAGGTGGCCATACGAGAAGCTAATCGCATTGGCTATCCTATTATGGTAAAGGCCGCTGCAGGCGGTGGTGGCAGGGGTATGCGGGTGGTGATGGACAACGGGCAACTGGAGAAATCTTTTAACGAAGCCCGAAATGAAGCCCGTACTGCATTTGGCGACGATTCTGTCTTTCTGGAAAAATACATCCCGGATCCCAAGCACATAGAAGTGCAGATCATGGGCGATAACCACGGCAACTTAATCCATCTCTACGAGCGTGACTGTTCGGTGCAGCGTCGCTTTCAGAAAGTTGTAGAAGTTGCTCCTTCTGTTTTAAGCGAGCCCACCCGGCAACAGCTCTATGAATATGCCCTGCGCATTACGCGCCATGTTAATTATAACAACGTAGGCACTGTAGAATTTTTGGTTGATGCCGATGAAAAGATCTACTTTATTGAAGTAAACCCGCGCATACAGGTAGAGCATACCATCACCGAGGAGATTACAGGTATCGATATCGTCCGTTCGCAAATTCTGATAGCCCGTAATATTTCCCTGGAAGATCCGCGCCTGCTGGTGGGCCGCCAGGACGAGATCCAGTGCAACGGCTTTGCCATCCAGTGCCGCATCACTACAGAAGATCCTACCAATGGCTTCCAGCCCGACTATGGTACTCTAATCGCCTATCGCAATGCAGCAGGTTTTGGTATTCGCCTGGATGAAGGCTCTTCTTACCCGGGCATGACCATCTCGCCCTTCTTCGATTCCATGCTGGTAAAAGTGTCTGCCTCTGGCCGTACCCTCAAAGGAGCAGCCCAGCGGCTGAACCGTGCGCTGCGTGAGTTCAGGATCCGGGGTGTAAAGACCAACATTGGCTTTCTTGAAAATGTCGTTTCCCACCCCACCTTTCAGGCAGGGGAGGCAACAGTAGGTTTTATTAAAAACCATCCGGAGCTGATGAAGATCCCTGAGCGGCAGGACAGGGGTACCAAAATGCTGCGGTATGTGGCCAATACTTCTATCAATGGGAATCCGGCCATTAAAAAGTTCGATCATGAGCGGCGCTTCCGAACTCCAAAAGTACCTGTTTATGATCGTCTGGGTGAATTCCCAAAAGGCACCAAAGACCGATTGAACGAACTAGGCCGCGAGGGATTTATCCAGTGGCTAAAGCAGGAAAAGAGCATCCAGTATACCGATACGACCTTCCGTGATGCACACCAGAGCCTGCTGGCCACACGCATGCGCACCATCGATATGCTGCGGGTGGCAGAAGGTTTTGCGCATCAGCATCCGCAGGTCTTTAGTATGGAGGTGTGGGGCGGCGCTACTTTTGATGTATGCATGCGCTTCCTGTACGAAGATCCGTGGGAGCGGCTGCGCCTGTTCCGCAAAGCCATGCCCAACATCCTGTTGCAAATGCTGCTGCGTGGCTCCAATGCAGTTGGCTATAAAGCATATCCCGACAACCTGGTTGAGAAGTTCATCGAAAAGAGCTGGGAAACGGGCATCGACGTTTATCGTATTTTCGATTCGCTGAACTGGGTAGAGGCCATGAAGGTGAGTATCCGTGCAGTTCGTGAACGTACAGGTGCGCTGGCCGAGACTTCTATTTGCTATACAGGTGATCTGCTCAGTCCGGATGAGAAAAAGTTTACCCTGCAGTACTACCTGGACCTGGCCCGCCAGCTAGAAGACGAAGGCGCCCATATTCTGGCCATTAAAGACATGGCAGGGCTCCTGAAGCCTTATGCTGCAGAAGTGCTGGTGCGGGAGCTTAAAAAGGCGGTGGACATGCCCATACACCTGCATACGCACGATACCTCTGCCATTCAGCCTGCTACCTATCTGAAAGCGATAGAAGCAGGTGTAGACGTGGTGGATGTAGCGCTGGCTTCCATGTCGGGGCTGACTTCCCAGCCTAACTTTAACTCTATGGTTGCCGCTCTGCAGGGGCATGAGCGGGAACAGCCCATAAACCTGCGTTCGCTCAATGAGTACAGCAACTATTTCGAAGATGTGCGCGAGTACTATTATCCTTTTGAAAGTGGTTTGAAAGCGGGAACGGCAGAGGTGTATGAGCACGAAATACCTGGCGGTCAATATTCTAACCTGCGCCCACAGGCCACTGCTTTAGGCTTAGAGAAGAAGTTTGAGGAAGTAAAGCATAATTATGCGGTGGTAAACAAGATGTTCGGCAACATTGTAAAAGTTACCCCTTCCTCCAAAGTGGTAGGCGATATGGCCATTTTCATGACCTCTAACGGGCTTACTGAACAGGATGTGCTGGAGCGCGGGCAAAACCTTAGCTTTCCGGAGTCTGTGGTAAGCCTGATGAAGGGAGACCTGGGGCAGTCGCCAGGCGGCTTCCCTAAAAAACTGCAACAGCTCATTCTTAAAGGGCAGGAGCCGTATTCCGACCGGCCCAATGCTCACCTGGCACCCATAGATTTCGAAAAAGACTTTACTGCCTTCCAGGCACGTTTTGGCGAAGAGGCTTCGTTCCTGGATTTTCTGTCATACCAGCTGTATCCTAAGGTATTTGAAGATTTTTGCCAGTACCGCAAAGAGTATGGCAATGTTATGCACCTGCCCACGCCCGTGTTCTTTTATGGCTTGCGCAATGGAGAAGATACCCTTGTGGAGATTGACGAGGGCAAGAGCATCATCATTAAACTGCTCTACATTTCGGCACCGGATGAAGATGGCAAGCGGCTTGTTTCTTTCGAGCTCAACGGGCAAACCCGCCGCATCAGAATGCGTGATGAAAGCCTGAAAGCAACAAAGGTTCAGCATCGCAAAGCCAGTGCCCATGGAGAGGTTGGAGCACCGTTGCAGGGGCGCATTGCGCAGGTAATGGTAAAAGAAGGTGATACGGTAAAAGAAAATCAGCCACTCTTCGTTATTGAAGCAATGAAGATGGAAACTACCATTGCCGCTTCACTGTCGGGTACCATCCGTAAAATTCACCTCCATGGTGGCGCCATGGTAGAACAGGACGATCTTGTGGTAGAAATCACACCGGCACTTTAAGCATTTGATAAGGGGTTTGGAATAGAAAAAGAGCAGAGATTTTTTCTCTGCTCTTTTTTATGCTTTTGAAGTTTCCCGGGCGCTATAGTAGGTATCATAGAGCTCCTGCAGTTTATTTTCCATGCTGGAATAGATGTGAGATTTCAGCGCGGGAACGTCGGCAATTGTCAGGCCGGCAACCGGCACCTGGGGCATAATTTGTATCCTGATCGTTCCGGGCCTCATCAGGAGCTTTTTGGGAGGCATGCAGCGTCCGGCCCCGGCAATGGCAACAGGCACCAGGGGCGCACCAGTCTCCAGGGCTATGCGAAAAGCACCATCGTAAAAAGGGTTCAGGAGGTTATTGGATTTATTTACAGTGCCCTCGGGAAAAACCATGATGGAGGTACCTGCCTTCAGGGCACGGGTCATTTTCATAACGCTGAGCCTGCGGCTGGAGGCGTTCCTGCGGTCTACCATCACTGTAACTACCTTAGCCAGCAGCCCAAATACCGGAACCTGACCTATCTCCTTTTTTGCCAGGATTTTAAAAGCCCCTTTGGTGATCAGGGGCAGCAGGCAAATGTCTAGGTAAGAGGTATGGTTAGGGATGATGATGTAGGATTCACCACGCCTTAGATTCTCCAGGCCTTTTACATCGTACCAGACACCGGTAAACAGCCGGAAGCTTTGTGCCCATAGGTGAAAGCCAAAGAAGTTTAACCAGTTGCCCTCCTTTTTCACCAGCAGCGGCAAAAGCATAAGAGGAGAATATAAAATCATGAAAAACACGAACACAAGCCCTGCATAAAGAGTATATATTAGCAACAGCGGGTTATTATTTCTCATCTGGTATTTTTTAATTCTAACAACACATTACTCCTCAGTAATTTACGCTTATCAGTTTTCTGCAAAGTAAAATCATGAGGCGAATGGCAATATAATAGTTACGGAAATGCAACCACAGAAAGCCAAAGATTTTATAAAGAACCTAAGGGAGCTTAATGATTCCCTGGCAGGTTTGATTAAGAACCTACGCAAAGATATCACGATACTGGAAAAAAGTATCGCTGAAAACCGCAAGTATCTCAATAAGCCTGTACACAAACCTTTTCTGGATAAACGCCTGCGCGGCAATGAATTACTACAGGGCCTGCGCGAGCATATCAACTAAGGAAAGTGTACCGGAAGTTCCGGTAACGCAAAGCAGCAGTTATTTTATGCCTGAAGGAACCAACACCTTCAGGCATTGTGGTAAAACCTTAACCTCCAGCACACCTTCAGCTTCTAAAAATTCACCATCCAGGTGCATGCTGTACTTACTGGTACACTTTATTTTTATGTGCTGCCCACGCAGAATTTCAACATAAGGACTTTGGTGGATGTTGCGCTGAAAAAGCCGGATGCCCATGGGCAAAGCCATGATGGGAGGGAATGGGCGCATCAGGCAGAGATCCAGCAGTCCATCCTGAATGTCGGCTTCGGGCGAAATATAAGCGTTGTTGCCATATTGTCCGGCATTGGCCAGCGTAACGACAAAACATTCTCTTTGCAGCTGCTGGTCATCAACTTCAATAGTATAGGACTGCGCGGCATAGCCTGAGAATTCCTTTAGCGTGAGGCGCACATAACTGCCAAAACCTCTTTGCTTTCTGCCGGCAAATAATTTCCCGATGTGCGCATCGAAGCCGAGCCCGGCGGTGCAGAAAAATGGGCGACCATTGGCAAGCGCCCCGTCAATAATGGTGTAGTTGAGCGCGTTGAGTAGCTGCAGGGCTGCTTTTGTATTGACCGGGATACCCAGGTGCCGCGCTAGCCCATTTCCCGAACCAAAGGGAATAATGCCCAGCGCCGTTTTGGTATGCAGGATGCCAGCACCCACTTCATTTACAGTGCCATCGCCACCAACGGCAACCACAGCAACAGCGCCGGCTTCTGCAGCTGCACGGGCCAGCTCTGTTGCATGAAGCGGACGTTCTGTTAAAGCGAAGGTATGGGTATAGCGATTGCTGTCGAGATACTGCTCGGCCATGGCGGGAACCTGCTCTTTTTTGCGGGTACCACTCATGGGATTCATGATAAAAACGATGTGTTCTTTTTCTGTCAAAGCTTCTGTACGTTGGGAACTTCCGGATTGCTACAAACGTATAATACTATTAGATAGGCGGCAAAAATTGCCGTATATTTGTTTAAATCTATTATTAACCTCTTTGCTTGCACTTTTGGCCTGTTCGTCGGTACGCCGTCGGCAGGCCTATTTTTTTGTCTTAGGTGCTGTGCGAATCACTGCCTGATACAGTAAGGCGGGCTCTTTATTCAATAGGACATAAAACCTAAAATTACCTTTCTTTGGAAAGCATATTTCAGCTTTATATTCATTCTCCGATACCCTAATAAGTTTTGATGGAAGAAATCTTCTTTCTATTTTTTTATTATCAGACTCTATAAGGCAGTAGAGCGATGAAATATCATAACTATCTGAGGTTTTAAAATGGATAGTAATTGTTTCGTCAGGTTCAGCCCTGATGATGCCCTCTTCAGGAAATACTGTAATAAGCCTTTGTGTGAAATAGCCATCCATGGAAACAGGGCGTTTGTAAAAGGATTTGATGGTAGGAACATTGGCTATCAGCAGCCATTGATTATCTGTTGGATAGTGTGTGGTAAGCATTTGTTCGGGTAGAGGTAAGAAATAATTGCCGGAGAAATTTTTGATGAATTTACCGGTTATAGGTTCTACATGACCTGCTGCCATGGTAGCATCTAGCATATACCATTTTCCATCAAGCTTTACCGCATTCCAAGCGTGTGTTGGTTTATAATATTTTCCAATTTTTAGCGTATGGTCACGATAATGTCCAGTGACTACTTCTGCATGAATGTTAGCCCAGCTACACAAATGCTTAAAAAGCATGGCATAACCTTCGCAGACAGCTTTTCTTTTTCTTAAAGCGCTTGTTACTTTTTTATAGTAGCGTTTTTCTCTCCATCTGATTGCTTCAGTTTCTGACTTGAATCGCTTTTTAGTGGGCTCGAAGTTATTTTTGATGATCTTATCAGCTTCCTTACTATTATATCGGATGTTGGCAGTGATCCAGCGAAAAATGGCACGCGTCTTTTCTGTGTCTGAGGTTAACTCCTGGGTGAGCTGCTTAACTAGTAATTCTGCATCAGTAATTCTCTTACCTGAAAGGCTTAATGCTATACTATCGGCTTTACGATAATTGGGAGGCTGGGCTAAGGAGTAATTGAACGATATAACACATAGGAAGAGGATGATTAAAACTTGCCGCCACATAGTGGAAGAGATAGAGTAGTAAGAATATATGCTAGTATTGTTACAAAATAGGTAATTAATGCTTCCTCATATTAATGGATGTATGAAACATTGAATTTTCATCAATATTAAAGTCCACTTTTTTAAAATCCATCGTCATTCACTTGCTGTTCATCACCACCCTCCACACGCACTGTTGCTACATAGCGCACGCCCAGCCAGGGTGCGGGGCCGTGATATTGTTGGCGCTCGGTAATTTTACTGTCTTCCAGCGTGTGCATGAAACTGCCCCCTTTGGCAATGCCGGGTCCGGCCGTCATTTCGGCAACATTACCAATGGTGTGTAACAGCCCAAGCTTATTGTCGGGGCCACCAGCAACAGCCTTTGGGTATTCTGGAGCCAGTAAAATACCGGAGGGCAATTGCGAAACCACCTGAAACTGGGGAATTTTTGACTTTCTAAGGTTCCTCCGAAATGATTTATAATCGGGCTTGGGTTCCACCAGTTGCTCATAGGCTTGCTCGGCATCAAATAGCCTGCTGGCGCGCTTTTGGTATTTCTTATAACCATAAGGATAGGTATCCAGGGATAAAGGCCCGGACGCCGCCAGCATCCATTCCTCTTCGGTGGGCAGGCGGTATTCCACCACCACCTTTTTACCCTGCAAGCCCCATTTCTGTAACGATTCTGGCTGGTTCATCAGGGCAGTAACTACTGCCGAGCGCCAATGGGCATAGGTTTGGGCCTGTTCGTAGGAAATGCCTACTACCGGAAAAGAAAAATAGGCTGCCTTATTGAAGTAATCATAAGTCAGATCCAGGCTGGAGGTTTGCGCTCCGGGCAGATTACGCTGCGCCCATACAAGGGTGTCGGGCAGCTGTTTGTAGTAATAGGCTTTGCTGGAATCACGCTTTATGTAGTGCAAATACTCCTGCCAGTGGATGTTGGCCACTTCAGTTTTGTCAATAAAAAGGCTGTCACCAAGGGCTATAGTATT
>JASLAE010000490.1 GCA_030147305.1 Cesiribacter sp. | reverse complement strand
GAGTTCTTATTAAATATTTAGTTCATAAATTATAGAACTAATAAAACTGTTAGTATCTTTGCTGTGTTCTTTTACTAAACGAGAGGAGATGTCGCTAACGGATCTACAAAAGAAGCTGATAGAAAGAATAGGGGTGGCGCTGGAGCGGAGTGGCCTGCGTCCGGCCCCAGCACGCATTATTGGCCTGCTGTTCGTGGCAGATAGTGCCGAGCTTACTTTCGAAGAAATTGCAGAAGCACTAAAGTTAAGCAAAAGTGCTATCAGTAATGCCCTGAACACACTGCAGCAAAGTAAACGTCTGGAATACATCACTCGTCCGGGTGACCGGAGGCGTTTTTTTCGGCTTAATGTGACAAACTGGGAAGAAAGCTTTATGGAGCAGCTGGAAGAAATGACAGATTTCAACCTGCTCCTGCAGCAGGTGCTGGAGGCCAGAACGGCAGACACATTGCAATATAATAGTAAGATAAACGAGCTCTGCAGCTTTATGGGCTATGTATCACAGCGGCTGCCCCAGATGCTGCAGGAATGGAAAAAACAGAAATTTTTATTGGCAAATTAGTTCTTTTAATTATGAACTAAGTATAGGAATCACCCAAATGATAAAATTAAAGATGAACAAGAAGTATGTACTGATGGGGCTGCTGCTGCTGCTGTTGCTGGGGCCACTTAGGGCGCAGGTGCAGCCACAGACAGCAGCTCAGCCGCAGAAAGCCATGACACTACAGGATTTGATAACCTATGGCCTTAAAAATAATGAAGACATCACCAAAGCTTCCTATGACGAAGAGATAGCTGTTAACCAGATCAAGGATGTAAAAAGCCAGGGCCTGCCACAGGTAAATGCCAGCGGTAAACTGGAGTATTATCCCTCGCTGCCTACACAGATCCTGCCAGGTGAACTGGCGGGACAGCCCGGACAGGATATTCCTGTACAGTTTGGTAAAGACTATAATGTACAGGGAGGGCTACAGGCAACGCAACTGCTGTTCAATAAGTCTTTCTTTGTAGGGTTGCAGGCTGCTAAAAGCACACAGGACTTATACAGGCTGCGGAAGGAAATGACGCAGGAAGAGGTTGTGTACAACATCAGCAGTGCCTATCTGCAGATGCTGCAAACCAAAGAACAGTTTGCAGTGGTAGATGCCAACCTTGAGCGCCTGGCGCAACTGGAAAAGATTCTGCAGTTGCAGTACGAAAATGACCTGGTGAAAAAGGTGGACGTTAATCGCCTGAAAGTAAACAGGGCAAATCTGGAGAACCAGAAACAAAGCCTTCATACGGCGCTTGCGCAACAGGAGAATTACCTGAAATTTTTCATGGGCATGCCGCTGGAGGAACAACTGATCCTTGCTGATGCCGGTGGTCTGAGTACAAGTATCATCGCGGGAAGTCTGGCTGAAAATGTAGAGCAGAAAGTAGAATTTCAGCTGCTCAACAAACAAAAAGAGCTCACAAAATACCAGATCAGCAACATCCGGGCAGGTTATTATCCTTCGCTCTCTGCCTATGGCAATTACAGTTATTTAACCCAGCGCAACGAGTTGTTTGATGGCGCCATTCCCTGGTTTAAAACAGCCGTGGTGGGGGTACAATTGAATATTCCACTTTTCGATGGTTTTCAGAAACGTTCCAGGGTGCGCATGGCAGAACTGGAGAATAAGAAAGTAGACGAAGACATTAAGCAGCTGGAGAAGAATACCGCTGTAGAGACCCGCAACGCCATAAGCCAGCTCGAGAACAGCCAGCGTGCCATCGGGGCACAGGAACAGAATGTAGCCCTGGCCGAGGATGTGTTTGAAACCAGTAACCAGCTTTACAAAGAGGGCATCTCGCCGCTCACCGATCTGCTGGAGAGCGAGGTTGCGCTACGGGAGGCACAAACCAACTTAAACAACGAAAAACTTAAATACCAGCTGGCGCAGCTTAATTACCTGAAAGCCACAGGCACAATCGATACACTCATTAAATAATGCAATTCAAAATCATGAAAAAAGTAATTTATATAGTACTGGTTTTATTGGCACTTGGTGGTATAGCTGTTACACTGGCAAACAATAAAAAAGAAATGGCTACGGCTGCGGCTGTAGCCTCCCAGACCAGCAAAGCCATTCCTGTTGTGCTTACCACAGCTGCAGTAGGAAACATAGACCGCTCCTTTTCCATCAATGGCACTTTCGCTCCTATCCAGAGCCTCACCCTTATGTCGGAAACACAGGGGCAGGTCATTAAGCTAAATAAGCGCAAAGGTGAAGCTGTAAAGGCAGGTGAGGTACTGGCGCAGGTAGAGAATGAAGTACTGCGCGCGAACCTGATCACAGCGCAGGCCAATCATGAAAAGTTTAAACGAGACCTGGAGCGTTTCGAAAACCTGGCTGCCGGTGATGCCATTACCCAACGGCAGCTGGAAGAAGTAAAACTGGGCTACGAAAACGCACAGGCCAGCCTGATCATGGCCCGCGAGCGGCTGCAGAAGTCCCGGATTGTAGCGCCCATCAGTGGCATTATCAATGAAAGCTATATTGAAATTGGTTCTTTTCTAAATACCGGCACCAAGCTGTTCGACATTGTGAATGTAGACAAGCTAAAACTAAATGCGAAGGTTTCTGAGCAGGAAGTGCTGTTGATTCAGAAAGGTACAAAAGCAAAAGTAAGCCCTAATGTAATGCCAGAGAAGCAGTTCGAGGGCACCATTACCGCCTTAGGTGCCAGTGCTGATAAATCCCTGAAATATGATGTTGAAATTCAGGTAGACAATACCAAAGAAACCGCCCTGCGGGCAGGCATGTACGGCCGTGCTTTTTTTGAAATTGCCGATACCCGCCAGGCACTGCTTATTGAACGTGAAGCCATTGCTACCAGTCTGCAAAATCCTAAAGTGTATGTGGTACAGGATGGCAAAGCCAGGCTGAAGGAGGTAACTGTAGGTGCTGTGGCCAATAACAAGGTAGAGATCACCGGTGGTCTGTCTGCAGGTGAGCAGGTAGTACTGAGTGGCCAGATTAACCTGCGGGAAGGTACCCCAGTGGCTGTGATCAAATAATCGCTACTCTCGGAATATTAAAAGAGCTTAAAATGAATATTACAAAATTATCGATACAACGCTCAACCATTGTGGTGGTGGTGTTTACCGTGCTCACATTGCTGGGGCTGGTAAGCTACTTCTCCCTCAATTATGAGCTGCTGCCCAAGTTTAGTCCGCCGGTACTTACGGTTACCACCATTTATCCGGGTGCATCGCCTGCAGAGGTAGAAAACTCGGTGACGAAGGAAATTGAAGACGCCCTTTCCTCCCTGGAGAATGTAAAAGAATTGAAAAGCACCTCGCAGGAGAGCTTTTCCATCATTGTAATTCAGCTTAGCCAGGGCACAGATGTTGACCTGAGCCTGCAGGATGCCCAGCGCAAGGTAAATGCTATTCTCAGCGTTTTACCAGACGATGCCGAGGCGCCTGCGCTGGGTAAGTTCGACTTTGATGATATGCCCATCATACAGCTGGGCGCAACGGCCAATATGTCTTCTACCGAGTTCTATGACCTGATAGAAAATAAGATCAGGCCTGAGCTCTCCCGCATCCCTGGTGTAGCCCAAGTGAAAGTGTTGGGTGGCCGGGAACGGGAAATTAAAGTAAACCTGAACGCCGACAAGCTGGCAGCCTATGGTCTTTCTATCTCTCAGGTACAGCAGAAAATACAGTACTCTAACCTGGATTTCCCGACTGGCAAGATCAAGAACGAAGCGGGGCAAACCCTGATCCGCCTGGCCGGTAAATTCGAAACCATAGCGCAGCTCCGCAATCTGGTGCTCACCCAGGATGCCGCTACCGGCAGCCTTGTGCGGCTGGCAGATGTCGCTGATGTGCAGGATGCCGAAAAGGATACCGAGGTAATTACGCGCGTAAACGGACAGAATTCCATTGGCCTGAGCATCCAGAAGCAATCTGATGCCAATGCCGTGGAAGTGAGTGCACTGAGCCAGCAGGCGCTGGCAAAGCTTGAGCAGGTTTATGCCGAACAAGGCTCGTCTTTTGTGATTGCCAAAGACAGCTCGGTGTTTACCCTGGAAGCTGCCGATGCTGTTATCCATGACCTTTTCCTGGCTATTATCTTGGTAGCGGTCGTGATGCTGCTTTTCCTG
>JASLAE010000488.1 GCA_030147305.1 Cesiribacter sp. | reverse complement strand
CTGTGTTTTTTTCGAATTTTTAGTTAGTAATAAGTGACCGTTAAGGCTGGCAGTAAAACCCAAGTGCAGACTTAACTAAAAGTCTACCATCTGATAGTCGCAGCTGGCATTCACTTTCGCACGCTCTGACCTTCCCTGTGGTGGAAGAACTCTATTACTTTGAATTTTGTCAACATCTACAACTACAGCGGTTGGCAATTAAGTTGTGTCAATCGCGAATGCCTGTAGGTACTGAAGTATTCATCCTGAACAGAAATGCCCTGGCCCCAATAGTACAAAATAAATGGTAGCATCCAGGTAGCCTTTATAAGCTGTAGTGGTTAAAGTGTCAGCCACAAATAACTTAACATATATCAGCGCACAGGTGTACATCTGACGTCCGTTAGGCTGGTGTAGCATACCATTCTTCATATGATCAGCAAAGGTATCAACCTACTTTTTCCACCTTTCCTGTATACGGAACATGCTGACTAACCGTCAGCACTGGAAGAACATAAGTTTTGAGGTACTTAGAAGCTGCCTGGTCATTAAACATGCACGCTACCTGATGAGCGAGCTGCATTTGATCAATACGGAATTTGTTGTAACAACTACAGATCCTATCATCTATGAGTTACTGTATTAATCATAACCATCCAGTTTGGCTTTAATCCTGACTCACTTGTTTACAGTATCCGATAGCCCTGTTTAGAAGTTACCACTTTTATCACGCATATTTTGAATCAATGACAAAGGATATTGTCGCTTTTGTAAAGGAAACCGTTTTCAAACAGTTATTACCAAAAATAACGTTTTATAAGCCTAATTCCTTTCGGTTAAAAATACATTCCGGAGCTGGCTGTTTACCTGATAATGCTGCCAGCACATTTTGGACCGTATACAGACACATATTCTTGTAAGTCGTAGTCGTGAGACTGCCTATGTGTGGAGTAATCAGGGTGTTTGGATGATTGAGGAGCGGATCATCCTGAGCAGGAGGCTCTTCGGCCAGTACATCGGCGCCAAAACCGGCCAGCTTATTCTTGTTTAGTGCCTCCAACAGTGCACCCTGATCTATTAAGCCGCCGCGAGCTGTATTAATTAAGATAGCATGGGGCTGCATCATGGCCAGCTGCTTTTTCCCTATAAGACCCTGGGTTTTTTCCGTGAGGGGTATATGTAAGCTGATAACATCCGACTGGCGTAAGACCTCCTCTATGGATAAAAACTGATACGGTACATCTTTGGCTGATCTGCTCCAGACAAGTACCTTCATTCCGAATGCATCACCCAATCTGGCTACACGTTTCCCGATATTCCCCAGCCCTAAGATGCCCAGCGTTTTTCCGGCCAGTTCATCTCCCTCATATCCATTGCGCCAGTTCCATTCTCCTTCTTTTACTTTCGATACTGAAGTATAGGCATTCCGCATCAGCATCAGCATGAGCGTAAGGGTATGTTCTGCAATGGTGCCTGCATTGGCGCCTGGCGCATTGATCACTTTGATCCCCCGCGCGCTGGCTTCTTTCACATCAACATTATCCAGGCCAACACCACATCGGGCAGCTATCTGTAAATGGGGACAGGCTTCTATCAAAGCCTTATTTACCTGCCCCTTTCCCCGGGTGATCACCGCCTGAATCTGTTCCGTCTGCAGAATTTCGTTCAGGGGTTTATCTCCATAGGCAGTAAACACCCTGGCCTCCTGCTGAAGTAACTGAAAGGCTTCGTCCGCTACGGTTTCCAGCAATAGTATGTTCATTTGCATAACTTATTTATGATATAAGGTGGCATTATCTGCCCTATACCCGCGGAAATCATTTCTGTTTGAAACATAGAGGCCTTCTTCATACAGTTCGTCTTTGAAGATGGCATCATCCACCTTGCTGCCTGGCTGAGAGGAAATCTCTACCAGGTTACCGGAAGGGTCTCTGACAAACATCTGCATGGCGCCGTCGGGAAGCTGCCGTACCTTTCCCCAGGGAGCAGTATCAATGGCCTTGAGCTCTTTCATACGGTAAAAAATAGCATTGAAATCATCTACCTGCACACAGATATGTCCCCGGAAAGACGGTGTATCTTTCCATTCAGTGATGTGCAGTTGCTGTTCGGCATTAAACCTGAAGAACATGACCGGATAATCAAACCTAAAAGCCGGTAAGGGCTCCAACCCCATTTCCTTCTCGTAGAACTCACCCGCTTTCTCCAGATTGTCTACCACAAGGGTTACATGATTTATCTTAAGTGCACGTGCCATGTTTCTGATGTTTTAGGTAAAAAATTTATTTGATATGCTGATAATGCTGTGCTTTAAATTTTTTGCTTGAATTCCCTTACAAAGTCCCAGTTAAGGGTTAGCCCAAGCCCAGGACCTTTCGGTGCCTCAATCAACCCTTCCCTGGTCTCTATCTTTTCCTGCACCAGCTCGTACATCATAGGATTGCCGCCCAGTGAAAATTCAATGATGGTTGCGGCAGGGGAAGCAAAGGCTACGTTTACACCGGCCATGAATGAAAAAGCAGAGCCCCAGCAGTGTGGCGCCAGCTCCAGCTGGAATGCATGGGCCAGGGCAGCCACCCGCATGGTTTCTGTAATCCCTCCTATGATGGCTGCATCGGGTTGTACAACATCCAGGGCTCTTACTTCTATCAGGTCCCGGATGTCGAAGCAAGTGTATTCGCTTTCGCCAGCTGCTATCGGAATAGCTGTAGAAGCCCTCACTTCAGCGGTTCCATGCCGGTTGTCCGGGCTGATGGGCTCTTCAAACCAATAGAGGTTACAATCCTCTACGCCACGGCAAAACTGTTTCGCCTCGGGTACACTATAGGTACCATGTGCATCTACCATAATTTTAATATCCATGCCCAGTGCTTCGCGTGCAACACGTACCCGTGCCACACTGTTGGCTACCGTTTCATCCATCACCCCAACGCGCATTTTAACACCCCTGAAGCCTTTGGAGACATAGCCCTTTAACTGCTCTCCGATCCGGTCGGCATCGGCCCAGCCACCACTGGCATAGGCAGGCATGGTTTCACGACAGGCGCCTCCCAGCAATTCCATCACAGGCACATTTAACGCCTTTCCTTTCAGGTCCCATAGTGCAGTATCCACGCCGCTCATGGCCGATACCGTTAAGCCTCTTCTGCCCAGTACAGGAAACTTCCTTCCCCGTTTCAATGCATAATGGTCGCGTGTGCCATTGTACATGTGCTCCCAGATGCGGCCAATCTGGCGCGCGTCTTTCCCCAGCAGCATGGGCTTCAGTTCATTTTCAACACAGCTTACAATAGAGGCACAAACACCCGACGAACCCACGGCAGCTTTAGCCTCTCCAAAACCCTGCAGGCCATTCTCTGTGGTAACAACCACCAGTGTCATATCGAAGTGGGTGAGCAGCCCGTAGTCAGAGGCATGCTGCTTCTCTGCTGCAATAGGACAGCGTAACCAGTAGGCTTCTACATTGCTTATTTACATCTGTGTAAATATTTTTGAATTCTTAAGCTTGCTGCTTTATTTGATGAGTGGCAATAGTGTCTCGGCAGATTTACGGGTAAGCATGGTATAAAATTCTTCTGTTACAGAGGAGCTGCCATGGTCTTCTAAAAACTTTTTCTGCTCGGGTGTTAGTCCCTGTGGATTTTCATCTATAGAGTTGGGATAGGGATTTGCCGGTGTGCGGTCCAGGGGCGCGCAAAACTCTACCGAAAGCACATCGTTATACCCGATCTCCTGCAGAGTACTGATAATTTTAGGCCATTTAAAGGTTCCCATCCCAGGGGCCATTCGGTTATTATCGGCCACATGAAAGCCTACAAGTCTTCCTTTTGCCCGGCGTATGGCTTCATACATATCATCTTCTTCTATATTCATATGAAAAACATCCAGACATACACCACAATTAGGCCCAACCTCCTGCGCCAAGGCCAAGGCCTGATCACCCCGGTTGATAAAATAGGTTTCGAAGCGGTTAATGGGTTCGATGCCTATTAAAATACCGGAAGACTCTGCGTAGTCATAAATTTCTTTCAGAGATGCTACTGCCCACTTCCATTCATCCTGGGGCTTGCCGTCTGCTTTGGTCTTACCCACTGTACCGGGCACTACGGAAACCATACGGCCGTCCAGTTCCTTAACCATCCGAACTACATCTTTTACATAGTCAACAGACTTTGCCCTTTGCCTTTCATCTGCTGCCAGCAGGTTGCGGTCTTCCAGCATCAGGGTTACCGATCCCCAACAACCGACACCATATTCCTTCAAGAGCTTTCTCACGTCCCTGGTGTCATAGGCCTGGGGGTCTCCTGCTATTTCCAGTTTGTCAAATCCCAGGCTGGCAATTCTCCTGATCGTTGTTTCAACCGATTCAGCGCGCATCCAGTTGTGTATTGAAAGTTCCATTGTATAGAGAGGGGTTTTAGGTTGAAGATTAAAAAACTACTCAGGCTTTGGAGGATCATAGTCCCGGTATTATTGACAATAGGTCCGGCTTCGGTAACACTATTTTCCATACCCAGGCACCTGTACACAGTATTAACCAATTTGGCCTAATTGCTTTGGCTATACCACATTCTTTTCAATATAAACTTTTTTTGCAAGCTGTAAAATAGATCTTTCTGCTCTGGCGGGCTTTTATATCCCTAATGCTTGTTCAGAGCCTGTGCCCCGCCACCCTACCTGCAGATACCCGGGGGCTTTGACTCGTGCATAGCAGCAACCCAAAGGTATTTGGAGTGTTATTAGTTATCTAAAATAATAGATGTGCCTATACGCGATGATAATGTAATTTTACCCCCTCTTACTTCCTAAATGACGCAGTAATATATGCGTGCACTTAATTCCTCTTTAAAATACTTTGTTGTTAAGAAATTAAATCTCTCCAACAAAGAGGCTATTTAGCGTATTCATTCTGGCAGGGTACTGGTGAATGGCAAACGGGGTACCTTAACGCAGGTGCTGCTGCCAGAGGATTCTGTTCAGCTGGATCAAGAGGTAATTAAAGTGCCCAGAGAAAGCATTTATATTGCCTACCATAAACCATATCTATAAAAGATTAAAGTTCCTTGTAAATAAGGCGATTCACCTCTGTTGAGATATTATTAAGCTGATGGAGAAAGGAGCTCTGACTCTGATCGTTAAAAGGCAAGGTCATCTAAGGCTTTCCATTAAACAAAATCGATTTATAAAGAAGCTGGGCCTGCTACATCATTGATAAGATAGTAATGATCTGTTATTCTAACCTTACCCGTTATTGCATAACTGACATGGGATAATTTATAGAGCAGTTCTCGGAGCTCACTTTGCTTTTCCGGGCTATTTTCCATCTTAAGCAAATCCTTTGTCTTTAAGATAAGCTGATCAGTATCTTTGCCAAAGATCCAGCCGGCTAATTTATTATCAGTTATATTGATCAAACACATCATACCTAAGCTTCTTTATAGGGAGTATTAGCAGATGCCATCAATACACTTAATGTTCGTGGTGTTACCCTTAACTAAACTGCCATACCTCCATGTTATATTTTATTGATGAAGTTTTTAGGCTTATTAGGCTTTACCTCTGGCAATAGGATGAACAGCCATTATATTGAAACTGGCCTCTTTCTGTTTAACTAAAAATGCTTTTACTTGTTCCACACATAAACACTTTGCGCTCTTTTCAGCTGAATGAATTTTAGATTAATCTGAGGAAATAGCCATATGGTCCCATACCCATTGCCTATGGCAAGATGATAAGTGGTGCCACATAACCTACTATAACTTTACGTATATCAAATACATTGAAAAGTGGTAGTTATGTTATAGAGATCAGGTGAGTCATATACCTGAAGAAATGCTGCTTCTGATCAAAATAGGCATGATGCCCCCATAAATTTCATCTGCAACGATGAAGCTTCAGATCAATTTACTTAACTATAAAGGGTTGGTTGGATAGATAACCCTATGTTGGTTTATCACTTAAGCAGGATAGGACCTAAATAAAAGTGAAGATGGGTTCAAAGATAAAAAGCCAATGCGGAACGGCTGAAGTGCTTATAAGACACCAGAATGAACAAAAAAAGTTATTATTAACTTTAACGACTACTACGCCCTGCGCTTATACAGCAGCCACTACACCACAAAAATGTTATCGGCAAATTTCTGGCTTACGACTGACTTTTTTTCATTCACTTCAATCTCCATCATTGCATCGTAAGGTTGCTTGGACAACACTTTAATTTTATTATTAATCCCTAATCCTACCTGCACTACATATTGCAGAAAGGATGCTGAATTATCTTTAACAGCTACCATTACACAGCTAGCGCCCACTTCCATTTGTGAAAGTGTTTTTTTAAAGGGGGATTTAAGTTCCCCCGCTGCATTGGGAATAGGGTCTCCGTGAGGGTCGAATTGGGGATACCCTAAAAGTTTGTCCAGCTTGTTGACCAGCTTTTGACTTTGTATGTGCTCTAACTGCTCAGCCACTTCATGCACTTCGTCCCAGGTAAATTCCATTTTCTCATACAGAAAGGTTTCCCAAAGGCGGTGCTTGCGCAATACCTCTATGGCATTCTTTCTGCCTTCAGTTGTTAAAGAGACCTTGCCATACTTTTCATAGAAAATCAACCCTTTCTCCTTTAATTTCTTAAGCATGGCCGTGGTGGTCGCGGGCTTTACGCCCAGATAAGCCGCTACTTCATTGGTGCCAGCTTCGTTA
>JASLAE010000127.1 GCA_030147305.1 Cesiribacter sp. | reverse complement strand
TCTGCAGGACATTCTGAAAACTTTAAAGGGCTGGGGCGTGCGCACTTCTATTTTTGTTGCGCCCGATGAAGAGATGGTAGAAGGTGCTGCCCAGTGCGGCACCGACCGCATAGAGCTGTACACCGAAGCCTACGCTGTGGGTTATCACAAAGACCGGCACAATGCTGTAAAATCTTATACCAATGCCGCCTACCGGGCTAAAGCCCTTGGACTTGGCATCAACGCCGGCCACGACCTTGATCTTGATAACCTGGCTTTCCTGAAACAAGCCATCCCTTATCTGGATGAGGTTTCCATTGGCCATGCCCTGATCAGCGACGCCCTGTATTTTGGACTTGAGAATACCATCCAGATGTACTTAAGACAATTAGAAGAGCAGTAACCGAAGTGCCAGGGTCCTTACTTTAAATGAATTAATTGTTACTTTTTAATTTTCACTTCGCATGAAGCTTTTTTACCGAGAAACCGGACAGGGAACCCCTTTAATTATACAGCACGGGCTTTTTGGAGCAGGTGACAACTGGCTTACCGCGGCACGGCTGCTTGAGGATAGCTATAGGGTTATTTTGCCAGATGCCCGCAACCATGGCCAGTCGCCGCACGATAGCTCATTTAATTATAAAGCCATGGCCCAGGATTTTGTAGAACTACTTGATCAGCTTGGCCTGGAGAGTGCTTTATTTGCAGGGCATTCTATGGGTGGCAAGGCAGTGATGCAATTGGCCGTAAGTCAGCCGGAACGGGTACAAAACCTAGCTGTTGTTGACATTGCTCCTCGCTTTTATCCGGTACACCACCAAACAATTTTGAAAGCTTTTGCCGCTATTGACCTGCAGAATCTTAAAAGCCGTAAAGAGGCAGATGATGCCATGGCTGCTTATATACAGGATGTTAGTACGCGCCAGTTCCTGCTTAAGAACCTTACCCGTGCAGAAGAGGGTGGTTTTGCATGGAAATTAAATTTACCAGTTATAGAGGAGCAAATTGAAAATGTAGGCGAAGCGCTGCCAGAGGAAGCGCATTACGAGAAACCTACTCTTTTTATCGGCGGCAGTAAATCAGACTATATTCGCAAGGAAGACGAAGCGCTGATTAAAACACATTTTCCACAGGCACGCATTGAAATGATTGCCGGAGCCGGCCATTGGGTACATGCCGAAAAGCCCGAAGCAGTGGCACAGCTGCTCAAAGATTTTTTTAGCGAAAACGGCTAATGAACCACAAGACCAACGAGATAATAATGCTGAGCAGGATGCTGGTAGCAAGTGGAAAGTAAAAAGTAAAATTCTTTTTCTTTACTACGATATCCCCAGGCAAACGGCCTCCAAAGGGTAGCCGGTCCATAAAAAACAGGATCAGGCCCGCCAGTAACAGCAAGGCGCCCACAATGATCAGTATTTTGGCAAGTTGGCTATACATTGTCAGCAATCTATACGAACCAGAGCTATGCAGGATAAAAAATACGGCAAACTTTTTCTAATACCCAGTCCGCTGGCAGAAGACACCGCAGCGGCAGTGCTTCCTGCTCAGGTGCCGGAACTGTGCAAAAACCTTCGCTATTACCTTTGTGAGAACGCCCGCACCTCCCGCAGATTCATAAGTAGCCTGAAGTTGGGCATTACCATTGAAGAGCTGCAAATTGCAGAGCTCAACAAAGATACACCAGATGGTGAGGTACCGGGGCTCATGACGCCGCTCTTTCAGGGGCATGATGTGGGGCTTCTTTCCGAAGCCGGCTGTCCGGCTGTGGCAGACCCCGGGGCAAGGGCGGTGGCACATGCCCATAAAGATGGTATTGTGGTCGTGCCCCTGGTGGGGCCCTCTTCTATCCTGCTGGCGCTCATGGCCTCTGGCTTCAATGGCCAGGACTTTGCTTTTACGGGCTATTTACCCATCAACAAACCAGAAAGAATTCAGGCAATTAAAGCCCTGGAGAAAAGCGCACGTGGTGGGCAAACCCAGATTTTTATGGAAACGCCCTACCGCAACAATCACCTGATGGCCGATCTGGTACAAAACTGCCCGGGCGATTTACTGCTCTGTATCGCTGCCAATATTACAGCGCCGGAAGAGTTTATCAGCACCCGCACCATCGGTGAGTGGCAAAAGCAGCTGCCCGATCTGCACAAACAACCCACTATTTTTGTAATGGGAGCAACACCTTCTTATAAAAAAAGGATCAAAAGTTGAGAATTGCAGTTGCTTTCTACAAATTTGTGTTTCGAGCAAGTCAGATATAAAGCTTAAACAATATATATCATGTCATACCTTTTTACCTCCGAGTCTGTATCGGAAGGACACCCAGACAAAATTGCAGATCAAATCTCGGATGCTATTCTGGATGCCATGCTAGCCCAGGACCCTGATTCCAGGGTGGCTTGCGAAACTTTTGTTACTACCGGCTTAGTGGTAGTTGGTGGCGAAGTTACTACCAAAGCCTATGTAGAAATTCCTGAAGTAGTGCGCCAGACCATCAAGCGCATTGGCTACAACAAAGACGATTATAAATTTGATGCAGAGTCCTGCGGAGTAATGGTAACCCTACACTCTCAGTCTCCGGATATTGCCCGCGGTGTAGACGAAGCCGGCAATAAAGATCAGGGTGCTGGTGACCAGGGGATGATGTTTGGCTATGCCACCACAGAAACTTC
>JASLAE010000323.1 GCA_030147305.1 Cesiribacter sp. | reverse complement strand
GTGCCATCTGGCTGAGGTTTGATTCTAAGAATCTTGCCTCTTAAATCATTGGTGTTGGAAGAGGTGTTTTCAGAGCTTTGATTGGGGTCTGATTCATTAAGGGTGGCATATGAAGAGTGGTTAGAGTTATCACCTGTAGCGATATATAAATTTCCCATTGAATCAAAATCCATGTCACCGGCAGCATGAAAGCAGCACTCCCGTTGAGTAGGCCATTGCAGAACCACTACCTCAGAAGAAAGGTCTAGCAAATCTCCATTCATTTTAAACCTGGATACCCGGTTTACGGTAGCAGAAGATGGAGAATGGTGTATGTATACATATTGATTGCTCATGAACTGTGGGTCAAACGCAATGCCGAGCAAGCCATCTTCCAGGTTATGAAATACATCCAAATCTCCCGCCTCAACAGAAGTTTGAGTATCTGGCTTAAAGATTATAATCTTTCCATATCTGTCCAGAATAAAAATTCTTCCATCAGGAGCAAATTCAAAATTGATAGAATTTTTGAGCCCGGTTAATAATTCAACCTTCTCAAAGGCTGTAGGCAGTTGTGCCAGTGCAGCCATTGGAAAAAATAAGGTTGTGATTATTAAAATTCTGACAAACATTGTGAGTGCTGGGTACAAGCACTGTTTCATGGGAATGGTGAACTTTTTCATGAATGTAAATGATAGAAGATGCAGTAAGGGTGGTTTCACATGCCGGATAGCACTGGCCAGAAATTCTGCAGTACTGGTTCGGCAGCTATAAAAAATGCAGGTTGTTAAAAAGCTTTGATCTGATGTTAGCTGCCAATCATCATTAGGGAAGGCAGTTTTCAAAAACACAAATATTAAAAGGCGTTGATATTACCCCTTAGGGTTTGCCAGATGGTAAGGACAATGATTTTTAAATCCAGCAACAGGGTCCAGTTTTCCAGGTACCAGAGATCGGCATTTACCCGGTTTGACATGGCTGCTGTTTCTTTGGTCTCTCCGCGGTAGCCGTTTACCTGCGCCCAACCTGTGATGCCGGGTGTAAGAAAATGCCGTACCATAAAATTGCCAATGAGCAGCGAATAGTCGTGGGTATGTTTAAGCATGTGGGGGCGTGGGCCTACTACAGACATTTCTCCCTTGAGCACATTAAAGAACTGGGGTAGTTCATCCATGCTGGTTTTTCTGAGAATAGCGCCAACCCGGGTGATCCTTGCATCACCTTTGTGAGCCTGAGCGGTGTCTGCATTTGCATTTACATGCATGCTCCTGAATTTATAGCAATAGAATGGTCTGTTTTCTTTGCCTGATCTTAACTGTCTGAAAAATACCGGCCCTTTGGAATCCAGCTTAATGATAATGGCCAGCAAAGGAATCAGCCAGCTCAACAACAGGAAGATCACCAGCAGAGAGAAGAAGATGTCGAAGGCACGCTTTATAATTTCATTGGCCTTATTATCCAGAGGCTCTCGCCGGGGGGTAAGGATGGCCAGGTCGCCATATTGATCCAGCAGAATATTCTTATTGAAATATGCCTTTACATCGGGTACCAGCCTAAAACGAATCATGTGCTTGTCGGCTTCCTGCATCAGCACTTTGGCCTTATCTAATTCCTGAAGTGGTAAGGCGCTGAAGACCTCAGTAACACCATTGGAAAGTACATATTTAAAGCAATCTTCTACTTTGCCTAAAACTTTGTATTCACAGTTTGTGAGTGTAGTAGCTTCATCTTCAAAAAGGCCCTCTACTTTGAAACCAAGGTGAGGATTGGCATTTATGTACTTGTACAGCTCCAGACCCACAGAACTGGCACCAACGATCACCACCTTTTTATAAGTAACCCAATATTTACGCCTGAATTTGCGGATAGAGAGAAAGGTGAATTTCCAGCTGCCTATAAAGAAACCAAAAAGCACATAAGAACGGATCAAAAATTCTAAAGGCAAATGATAATTAGGTAAGAGCAGCATTACAGTAAAGGGAGTCAGGATAAACATGAGCAAGGCTTTTATACTCGCATACATGGTAGGTATGGCATCTCTTACCAGTACGTGGTCATAAAGCTTTACCATAGACGAACTATAAAACCAGAATAGGTTCAGTAACAGGAAGTTTAACCTGTAATTATCTGAGGCTGCAGCCCAAAAAGCGGCGGGACTATCCAGTAAGAAACTTAGATATAGGGCCAGGTTTAATAAGAAGTAGTCATTAACTACATTAACCCACCTGAATAAGGTTGCATATTTATAAGTCATGAGTTGAGATGAAAAAGTGTTCAAAATCAATGGCTCAATTGATTAAATAAAAAGAAAGAGTAACATCCATAAGGATTCATGCCTCTGGTATTGCGTACCAGAACACACAGAGAAAAGCATTGATGAGTAAGAGTTATTAGCTTAATGGGAATTTTCAGCAACCATTATTCTGGGTGCTGAACCACTAATCTTTATCAGATTTTATGTACCTGTTTATTGTTATGGGAGGTGGATTACTTAATAATTTGGGCGGATTTACATTGAATCATAATTAGGCTGTTTGCGCTAAGCCAAGGGTACAATGATCTGTTGGACCATCATACATAGTCATGCGCTACAAATTCTTAGTACAAAACCGCTAGGGCCTATGATGTGCTGTGGCAAACACAGACTGCTTTTCCAATTCCTGCCGTATAACAGGAAAAAGGTTGGCTGCTAAGAATTTCTGTCCCTTGTTATTGTAATGGACCTTATCCATGTAGTGCGACCTGTCAATATTTTTGTCCAGCTCAATGGTATAGGGGATATTATATTGTTGGCAAAAGTCAATTATTAGTTTCCCCGAATCCTCCAGTGCGCCACGTTCCAGTTCTTTTACGCCTGCATGTAGATAGAAATGTAATGGAATGGCGGTACTATCAGAAAGGTTTTTAAAAGCCTGAAAGCCTGGATTAAATACCTCTTCCACTATTTCATGAACCGGTTCATTGGGGTTACTATTTGTAGTTTTGATGCCTAAATAATATTTAATTCTACCCCATCCTTTGGATAGGATCAACTCCCAGGCAAGGGGTGCATATTTGTCTGGATATTGCCCATGAATACCCACAACGGGTGTGTGTTGCATGTTGTCGAAGGCATCTCCACTACTAAAGACCAGCAAAATGAGATCCGCATTAAATACACCTTTTTCCCTGATGTATGCAGCAGCATTGTCTGGTCCCCAGGAGCCTTCGGCAATATTCAGAACCCTCACATTACTCCTGAAATAGTTACTTAAACTGTTTTCCAGTATAGTAGAAGCAAGGCTGTCGTGGTCTGTTGCATTCCCTCCATTCACCAGCGAATCGCCAATAAGCAGAACGATTGTTGAATCATCCTCAGAAAGGGGCTTGCTGCGCATAGAAAATTCATTGGTCTGATATAGATTTCCATAGATTCTCACATGCTGATTAGGTGCATGAATGTACTCATATGCCTCGCTGGCCTGGTATAACGGGTAAGCAGTGAGACCATAATACCTGCCTAATAATTCTCCCGTAATAAGGATGAAGAGAAAGAGCGAGCCGCCAACAATCAAGTTTCTTTTTAACATAATACAACATGGTTTATTGTGATAGTAAATTCTCCTGGTTTCTGTTAGTTTTAATCAAGCAGTTTTGCCCGGCATCCTAGAAAAGCTTGCTTGCTGTCTTGAGCCAGTAAAATGAAGGATCAATTTTTCAAATGATGCACCTCAGTGTTCGTGGCTTTTAAAGTGCTTTGGTTCTTATGGGATTATGGACTGGGTTGGATAATCTGCCATTCACCCGCTTCCAGGCAGAGCGGTCCAGTTGAAAGGCAGGCAGTGGCAGTGGAACAGTTTCCGGCCTGATAACCGCTTCCTGTGGTGCTTCTTTAAGCATACAGACGCTTTCAAAGGTCCTCATGATGCCATCTATAGACAGGAATATGTCTGCAAAAAACTTGGCATTCCGTTTAATGGGTTCATTATCCTGTTCCAAAGCATTAGAAATATTATTAATAAATGCCTCGATGTTTTCGGCCTCTGTCAGCAGGCCTATCTGGTGTCGGTCAATAACAGAATGTAATCCCGTACCCTGGTTTGCTGTTACCAGAGCCAGGCCACCAACGGCCAGTATAGTGGTGAGTTTAGATGGCATTACCAGGTCGCATGCATTTGCTTTTTGTATCACCAAATGCAAATCTGCCGCATTCAGAAAGTTATTGAAGGTTGCTATGGGTTGTAAGGAGCAAAATTTTACGTTCTTCAGGTTAAGGTCTTCTGCCAAAGTCCTGAGCATCTTTTTGTATGGACCGGACCCACAGATTAAAAATTTCCATTTGGGTTTATATTCCAGTGCTTTGGCTGCGTGCAGGATCATTTCAAGACCTTGTTTTTCTCCGATTGCACCAGAATAAAGGATAATCTTGTCATCTGGCTGATAACCAATTTCCTTTTTGAGAACTGCTTTATTGTCCAGTGGATAAAAAAGTGAATTATCGGCCCAGTTTGGAAATAAGGAGACAACCTTGCTTGTTTTTTCCTGCGTTTTGCGCACCATACCTTCTCCTACGCAGGTAATAGTATCACATTGGTTAAAAATGTATTGCTCTACCTTAAACAAGGTTTTGATCAACTTTTCAGATTTGATCATTTTCAGGTCTCTGGCAGCTTCAATCTGCATATCCTGTATATGGTAAAAGAGCTTTGCATTGCGCAATTTTTTGTAGAGTATTCCTAACAGGCCAAACTGAAAAGAAGGTACAACTGTAAAAACATAATCAAATTTTTTGCCGGGCAGCAATTGTAATAATTTGAAAAAGGCTGTCACAAGAAAAGTAAGGTCTAATATAATCCGTTTAAGCCCTGAAGGTTGTGATGGTACGTACATGGGACATCGATGTACACTTAATTTGCCTCCGGAGCCAAATTCCTGCTTTTCCGTTTGGTACCATAATTTTCTTTTGTCGTAGGGCGACTGCACTTTCCAGTATGGGTAATAAGGATATGCTGTTATTACTGTGCAGTCATAGCCGTGCTGTGCCAGCCATTGCATCATTTCTCCGCTATACTTACCAATTCCGGTAGGTTCCGGAGCGTAGTTATAGCCAATCAACAAAATTCTTTTCATGATATAAAAAATAAGAAAAGTATTAATTATTAAAAGCTGTAATACTCCCTATGGGCAGGAGGCTGCTGGAGTACTTCTGATATTTAAAGCCGGGATGAGCTGCCAAATTTGTAAGGCCGGACGAGAGCATTAAAAACTGGCGTTATGGGATCTGGCCAGTGTGCTATTTTGAAAAATGTCCGATAAGCAGTAGTGTGTTAACGGTATACGCACATGCTTAAAGCAGCTCAAGAATTAGGTGTGTGTTGTTAAAAAGATATAAAAAAGAGTAGGTCGCTTATACAGGAGTAGCTTTCTTATGATTTACAGGTAGCTGTTCACACATTTGATTAATTGGCTTATAGGACTGTTTTTGGTCGTGGAGCAGCTCGGCAGTTCTTAGCACTATAAAATATTCGTAAATAGCTTGGAGGGTCGCATAAGTGATACCTGTGGGGCCATCGAGAAACGCACGCCGCCAGAAGACCATATAAAGCCATTTAAATATGGGGCGGGCAGGTAATAAATAAAAAATGCCTTTCTGGTGGTACCGCCTTACACTAAAGTCCTGGCTTGTTAAAGCTTTCCAAAATGAGAATGAGCTTTTGTTTTTGAGGTCATTTAAGCGATTAGTTGCTTCAAGACTGGCATAACCAATATGGCGTTGCAGCCAAAACCTGATACCCTTGCTAAATGGATAATGATCGAGGTAGCCCTCTAATCGGCCTATAGGCCCATCTGGCATGGACACCGGGTTAACCAGTCGTTCATAAAGCATCTTTTCCGGCCTGAACAAACGTAAATAATAAGGAGAGATCTGGGCATGCTTTAACCAGGTTCCATTGGCAGCAAAATCTCTGCGCTGAATTTCATAGGCTACTGCTTTGCTTTCATTTGGGCTAAAATGCTGGAGCGTAGCGAATAAACTGGGAGAAACCCGCTCATCCGCATCCAGGTATAACACCCAGGGATGTTTGAAAGGTATGTTGGCCAAACCCCAGTTCTGATGGGCAGACCAGTTATCGAAGTTGCGTTGGGTTATATGGGCGCCGGCAGCGAGGGCAATTTTTAAGGTATCGTCATTGCTGTAAGAATCATATACATGCACGTCATCGCACCAGACAACTGAGGCCAGGCAGCCGGGGAGGTCTTGTGCTTCGTTTTTGGTAAGGATGAGTACTGAGATCATACCAGAGAGGTCTATAGGATTGGATTAAACTTCACAAACCTGCAGTTTCGTTAATAATTCTTTCTCTGCCTGAGCGCTCCAGAGCAGGTTTTGCTGTAGTGCTAGGTTAGGCTTTTCTACTACACGTTCCGGTGCAAGGCAGATGGTCTGGAACTGCAGCTTGTAGGTGTTGGCAATAGAGGAGTAATGCTCAGGTGGTTTAAAGCTGCTTCGGAGCTCTACTACCAGGGTTCCTTCTGCACAGAAGATGATGTTGGCCAGTGCTGCCCCATGCAGCCCCACCACCACTTCTGCTGCTGCCAGGGTCTGCATCTGCTCCAGCAGGCTCAACTGCTGGGGGTCTACAATCTGGAAGCCCTGGCTTTGTAAGACTTCTGTCAGGTGCTCTTCCCCAATTAAGCGG
>JASLAE010000318.1 GCA_030147305.1 Cesiribacter sp. | reverse complement strand
AGGCGTTATGGACATTCAGCGTACCATTGGTGCCGATATTATCATGGCCTTTGATGAATGCCCGCCCTACCCCTGTGACTACGACTATGCCCGCAAGAGCATGGAAATGACGCACCGCTGGCTGCAACGCTGCATACAACGTTTTGACAGCACCGAACCCAGATACGGTTACGAACAGCAGCTGTTCCCCATTGTGCAGGGCAGCACCTACCGCGATCTGCGGGAACAGTCAGCAACGTTTATTGCCAGCCAGAACAGGGCAGGCAATGCCATTGGCGGCCTGTCTGTTGGAGAGCCCGCTGAAGTGATGTACGAGCTTACCGAGCTGGTGTGCGGCATACTACCCGCCGATAAACCCCGTTACCTGATGGGGGTAGGCACTCCGGCCAATATTCTGGAGTGTATTGCTTTGGGTGTAGATATGTTTGATTGTGTAATGCCTACCCGCAATGCACGCAATGGTATGTTATTTACCACAGAGGGTATTATCAACATCCGGAACGAAAAATGGAAGAGCGACTTTAGCCCAATAGACAGCGGGCTGGATAATTATGCCAGCACCTTTTACACGAGGGGCTACCTGCGCCACCTTATCCATAGCAAAGAAATGTTGGGTGCCCAGATTGCCTCTGTACATAACTTAAGCTTTTATCTTTGGCTTGTAAGGCAGGCACGGGAACAAATTAAAAGCGGAACCTTTTATAGCTGGAAAGAACAGATAGTGCCTAAACTAATGCAACGGCTCTGATGAAAATACTGGATCGGTTTATTCTGACGAAATTTCTCTCGGCCTTTTTCTTTGTGGTTGCCATTCTGGTGACCATCGTGTGTGTGATTGACCTCACGGAAAAGAACGATGAGTTTATCAAGCACAACCTGAACATAGGCCAGATCCTGGGGTATTACCTTGCATTTATTCCCTATATCGCCAATTTTATTACACCCATTACCGTTTTTATTGCCACGGTATTTGTAACCTCCAAAATGGCTGGGCATACCGAGATCATAGCCATTCTGAGCAGTGGTGTAAGCTTCAGGCGCATGATGGTTCCCTACCTGATTGGTGCCAGCATTATTGGAGGGCTAAGCTTTATACTGACGGCTTATGTGCTGCCCAATGCCAACAAGAAAAGGGTAACTTTTGAGCAAACCTATATCAAGCAGCCCTTCCGCTTTACGGAGCGCAACATACACATGAAGATAGGTCCCGAAACCTATGCCTATCTGGAGAGCTATAACAACGAAGCAGATATTGGCTACCGCTTTACTTTAGAAACCATCAAGGACAACCAGCTTGCCGAAAAGCTTACGGCCAGGCGGATGGAGTGGAATAACGACAGCAGCCGCTGGGTGCTGAAGGAATGGCAACGCCGGGAGATTAAGGATATGCAGGAGGTTTTCTCGCGGGGAGTGGAAATGGATACGGCCCTCTCTATTACCCCCAAAGATTTTGGCAGCACCTATCACCTGCAGGAAACCTTTACGCTGCCAGAGCTCAACACTTATATTGCCGAGCTGAAGAGCCGGGGTGCAGACAATATCGTGATCTACGAGATTGAAAAATATGTGCGCTTCATGTCTCCTTTTGCAGCACTTATTCTCACCTTTATTGGTGTAATCATGTCTTCGCGCAAGAGCAGAGGCGGTAGCGGATTGATGATCGCCATTGGTTTCTTACTGGCTTTCCTGTACATTCTGCTGTTTGTGTTTGCCAAAAGCATTGCCGAAGCCAAGTCCATGAGCCCTGTAATCGCTGTCTGGGTTCCTAACATTTTGTTTACTGCTATTGGTCTATTCTTATACCGCACTGTGCCCCGCTAAATGACTGCACAACCTAAAGATTACGTACAGCTACACTTTATTGTGCTGCTGTGGGGATTTACCGCTATCCTGGGCGTTCTTATACACATACCTGCAGTAGAGATTGTCTTTTACCGCACCCTTATGGCAGCGGGTGGCTTGCTGCTCTTGCTAAAATGGAGAGGCATTGGCTTGTGGCGGGGCAAAGGCCCAACCATGGGCATGCTGGCGACCGGCATTCTTATTGCCGCGCACTGGATCCTGTTCTTTGCAGCGGCCCGGGTGTCCAGCGTTTCAATCTGCCTGGCTGGCATGGCTACCGGCAGCGTCTGGACCTCTGTGCTGGAGCCCATCATCATGCGAAGGCCCTTTAAATGGTATGAGCTCCTGCTGGGGGGTGTCGTGATCCTGGGCCTCTATGTAATTTTCCGCTTCGAGTTCGATCATGCCCTGGGCCTGACCATGGCAGTCGCCTCGGCCTTTTTATCTTCGGCTTTTACCGTTATCAACAGCCGCCTTACTGTGCACCACAACCACTTCCTGATCACCTTTTGGGAGATGGTAGGGGCCTGCGTATCCATCGTGCTTTTCTTTCCCATTTACACGGCCACCCTGGCGCAGGGTGGATCGCTCATGCTTTCCCTCAATGGGCTAGACCTGGCCTGCTTGCTGGCGCTTGCGATTCTTTGCACCGTTTATGCTTATTCTGTTTCCGTAGAATTGCAAAAACGGCTTAGTGCTTTCACGGTAAACCTTACGGTTAACCTGGAGCCTATCTATGGTATTCTGCTGGCCATTATCATCTTCAACGAGCATGAACAGCTTACTACAGGCTTCTTTTTTGGTACAGCCATCATCCTTTCGGCTGTCTTGATTTATCCCGTCTTGGTAAAGCTGGAACGCAGAAGACAGCTATCTGTGCGTAAAATTCAATAACCTGCCTAAATCAGGCGCATCCATACTGTAAGGCCGGCCATTTTATATTTTTCCTATTTTAAAATTTAATGTACACTGCTGTAACTACAGCTTATTGGCTGCATCTAATTACCAGCATCTCAATCCTGGACATCATGCAGATCAAATTAAGCTGGCAGTATTTAGTAGCCTTTGCTGCTTTGATCCTGGTACTCAAAGAACTCCACGAGCTCTCCCATATTCTCAGCAGCTACCTGTTTTATGGTTGTTGGGGACCGTACCGGGATTTTAATGTCATTAGCATGTGCAATGCTGCAGAAGAAGGGTCTCCAGGTCTGCTGATTTCCAGCATCAATGGCCCCCTTTTTTCCTTTGCCTGCATGTGGACGGGCCTGTACCTGATGCATCAAAGGAGCAGAGATGCTAAATGGCTCGGGTTTGCGCTGCTTTTTGCCACTAAACCTTTTGCCAGGCTCTTTACTGCGCTGGTGAACGGAGGCGACGAACTCGGCGTTCTCCGGTCCTTACTTTCCCCCACACTCAATAATATATCGATACAACTGCTCGGAGCAGGGCTGATACTTCTGTTCATTGCCCCACCCCTCTGTGTTGCCTATAAAAACATTCACAATCAGAAAAAAGCTTACTGGTTTACAGGTTACTTTCTGCTCCCCATGCTTTTCGATTTTGTAGTAGTGCACACCCTGCTCAACAACAGCCTGAAGAGCGGTTTTTTGGATACGCCCTTTCTGTTTGCAACGCCCTGGCTGGTACACCTTGTTTTCTGGCTTGCTCTCCTTACGCTACTGATATTCAGAAAATCATTGCTGAATTATCCACAAGAGCAAACTGCTACCCCACGGGCAATATCCCTGGGTAAGTTTGCCTGAATTTGAAATTTATACCTGCTATGGGCTAACCCCCAGCACCTAGGACCTTCATAACAATAAAGCCGATGAATGGAACTTGATTTTCCATTCATCGGCTTTTCTTAATAAATCCTTATTTGGTTTATACCGATAGTTGTTCTTTGGCCTTGATCCAGTTTTGTACAAGCACCGACTCCTGGTGAACCAGTTGCAGCATACTTTCCGTAAACTCCTTACTTAAGCCCATGGCGGCAGCAATCGCCAACCGGTTTTCACGCACTTTCTCCCAGCGGCTTATCTGCATCACATCCAGTTCATTCTGTTGCTTGAACTGGCCTATTTTTTCACATACCCTGAAGCGCGCTGCCAGCTTTTGCAGAATTTCATCATCGAGCTGATCGATCTGCTCCCGCATCTGCTGCAGAGAGTTGTTCGCTGCTACTACGGTAGTATCACGGGTGATGAGGTTGCTGATCAGGTTCCCCAGTACGGCAGGGGTTATCTGCTGCTTTGCATCACTGAGGGCGACATCCGGACAAATGTGGCTCTCGATGATCAATCCGTCCATGTTCAGGTCCATCGCCTTCTGAGAAATAAAGGAGATCAGGTCGCGTTCACCTGCAATATGGCTCGGGTCACAGATTAAGGGCAGGTCCGGGAGCTGCGCTTTCAGCTTCTGGGCTATTTCCCACATAGGCGCATTGCGTAACGGCCCTTTCTGGTGCGAAGAGAAGCCTCTGTGAATGGCAGCCATTTTGGTGATGCCAGCCCGGTGCAGCCGCTCCAGCGCGCCAATCCAAAGCTCCAGATCAGGATTAACAGGGTTCTTTACCAGCACCGGAATATCTACACCCTGCAGGGCATCGGCAATTTCCTGAACAGAAAAAGGATTTACGGTGGTGCGGGCGCCCACCCATAGCACATCTACCCCGGCTTTCAGGCAGGCCTCTACATGGGCTGCTGTTGCCACTTCCGTACACACTGGCAAGCCAGTGGCCTGCCGTGCCTTCATCAGCCACTCCAGTCCGGCCAGACCGGCACCTTCAAATTGGCCGGGGCGGGTGCGCGGCTTCCAGATGCCGGCGCGTAGCATATGTACTTTACCGGTTGCAGCCAGCTGCAGTGCAGTATTTACCATTTGAGCTTCGCTCTCGGCGCTGCAGGGTCCGCTGATGATCAGTGGATTTCCGGCGGTAGGTAACCAGCGCTGAATGCTGGGGAATGTTAATTGATGTGCCATTGTAGTAGGTTGTTTATAATTTCTGTTGCTATACTTTATTTGATTGGGTTGCTCCTGGAGATTCTGTCAACCAGGGGGCTTATCTCGTTTGCCTCTTCCATCAGGGCATGCAATCCGGGAATATCCCGCTGCTGTAGCCGTTGCTGAAAGCGCTGCAGCTGAGCAATGTACTCGCCCAGGGCCTGATCCAGATATTGTACATTTTGCTCTGCAATGGGCGCCCACATGGCCGGCGAGCTTTTGGCCAGCCGCACAGCAGAAGCAAAGCCACTGCCTGCCATGGCAAAAAGGTCCTCTTCTTCCTCTCCTTTTTTCATGACGGTAATGCTGAGCATGAAAGCACTAACATGGGAGAGATGAGAGGTGTAGGCCAGCTGCCGGTCGTGCTGCACCGGATCCATATAGGTAGTTTTCATGCCCAGCGTTTCGAAGAGTGCACTGGCCGTTGCCATGGCATGAACGGATGACTTCTCTGCTTCGCAGATAATATTGATCTTTCCCCTGAACAGCCCACTAAAAGCTGCGGCAGGCCCTGTATTTTCAGTACCGGCAATGGGATGAGCCGCCACATACTGGGCACGGCGGGGATGTGCGGCTACCGCCGCACACAGCTGGCTTTTGGTAGACCCCAGGTCTATTACCACCGCCTCTGGCTGTACCCTATCTAGTATTTCAGGCAGCATGGTGCGAATGTGGCTAACAGGTATAGCCACCACCACCAGGCTTGCCTGCTCAACTGCCTGCTGCAAAGGCAATATCTGATGCACCAGTCTGAGCGCAAGGGCCTTTTCTGCATGGGCTGCATTAGCCTCTACGCCTATAATTGTTGCATTGGGATAAGTATTCGCCAATTCTATGGCTACAGAACCTCCAATAAGACCAATACCGATGATGCAGATAGTTTTCATGCCCCTGAGGCGCCTATTTTAAGTTGATGACTTATTGAACTGTTTGTTTTTTTGTGGAGGCCAGGTACTGGTTTACCCGCTGGCTGGCTTCCTGCAAAAGCTCCGGAGAGCTGCAAAGGGATAAGCGCACATAACGACGCCCCTCCTCACCAAATATAAATCCGGGGGTTAAAAACACATGCGTGGCGTAGAGGAGCTCATCGATCCAGGCTTCAACATCAGTTACTCCTTCCGGCGCTTTGGCCCAGATAAACATGCCGGCCTGCTCGGTGGTGCAGCTGCAGCCAAGTACATGAAGGAGCTGTAGTCCTATGCTTTTGCGTTTTGCATATTCGCTGTTGATGGTTTCGAACCATTCCGGCCCCTGCTTCAGCGCTGCCACAGCCGCCTGTTGCAGGCCCAGAAACATACCGGAATCCATATTGCTTTTTACCCGCAGCACTGCATCAATGTATGCTTTATGGCCGGCTAACCAGCCAATACGCCAGCCTGCCATGTTGTGCGATTTGCTCAAAGAGTTCAGCTCCAGGCAAACCTCATGCGCGCCTGGTACAGCCAGCAGGCTCTGGGGATCTTTGTTCAGAATTAAGCTGTAAGGGTTATCATTCACCAACAGAAAACCCTTTTCATGCGCCAGGGCCACCAGTGCCTCCAGCTGTGCTGCGGTGGCAGTACTGCCCGTAGGCATGTGCGGAAAATTAATCCACATCAGCTTTACCCGCGAGAGGTCCTGCTGCCTGAGCGCCTCCAGATCAATCTGCCACTGATTGGCTTCTTTGAGGGGATATGTGCGTATAGTGGCTCCTACCAAACGGGCTACAGAAGTATAGGTAGGGTAACCCGGATCGGGTACCAGCACCTCTTCACCCGGATTTACAAAGGCCATGGTCAGGTGCATGATTCCTTCTTTAGATCCCATGAGGGGCAGTATTTCCTGTTCAGGATCAAGCCTGGCCCCATAGGTTGTGTTGTAGAAATCTGCAATAGCGCTGCGGAGAGCCGGAATGCCCTTATAGCTTTGGTAGCCATGACTTCCAGGCTTCCAGGCAGTTTGTGCCAGGGCCTCTATTGTTTCTGTCGCGGGAGGCATATCGGGGCTGCCAATACCCAGGTTTATCACCGGAAATGCTGCAGAATCCAGGCGGCGCAATTCCGCCAGCTTGCTGGAGAAGTAGTATTCCTGTACCTGGTCTATACGCGCTGCTGGACTGATCATTTCTAAAGTTTAATTAGGATTGCTCCGGCTAACATCTTAGGGGGCCGTAAACAAAAAAAGTCCCGGCAGGCCGGGACTTTTCTGAAGGTATTCTTATTGCAAAATCAATAACGAACCAGCTTCTTCAAGTCCCGGGAGGGGCTAAAAAAGAAGTAATAGTAATAGTTAAAGATTGCGTTGTGGCTCACTGTAAGACTGTGTTTATTTTACTAAGTAAAAGATATTCTACAGCAGAAACAAACCATTACAAATAAATATTTTGTGAAAATCAAAATTTCAAAGCTTTCTATTGCACAGGAGCTGCTTTTATAAAAATGCATTTTCAGATTCAGAAAACGTTTGAACTACGCTGAATGCAATTTTATTCCTGCTCCGGATCAACGGCAGTCAACCTAAAAAGGAGTCGTTTTGGCAGTTAATATTTTTTTGCACATGGGCCTGAAAAATTAAAGTTAGGGTACCTGATACCTGAAACACCCGACTTATAAAGTGTATAAATGCATTACTTAATTACCTGCTGCTTGCTTTCTGCTATTGCCTCTAATTCTGATGTAATACGCTGGTTCCAGCGAGCCTGCGCAGCCTGATTTATACCGTGACTTGTTTCTTCTTCGTATTGATCCTGCATCCTATTCATCTCCCGAAAGGATTCGATGTATTCATAAGCAATGATGCCGGCATAATCTGCAACCGATAGATCCATCGACAGGATCTTCTTTTTAAACCGCTCTGCGACCAGTTTCACAATATCAAAGTGCCGTTGTTCATGGTTCAGGCTATAGTCGTTAACAACCCCCGGCCTTACCCAGCAAGTCTCTTTCAATACATAGACCTTCATGAACAGGTTTAAATGAATATAACCATCTACCACTGTTGTAGGTCCTCCATAAGCAAAGGTAGGCATTACCGAAGCAGAAAATCGGCCGGGAAGTGGCTTCCCCTTAAAATCACTCCAGACCAGGGGGCGTTCGGGTGCATAAAAAACTGTGTCCGCTGCTGTATTTTGTGTATAGTCGGTAAAAAAAACCTTCACCCCCATGGCTAAATTTTCATTGCGGTTGGCTTCAGTATTCATCCACGTATTCAGGTACTCAAGCGCACTGGCAAGCGAGCGCCTGAGAGCAGGTTCCACCACGGTTAACTGTTTTGCAGAACGGCTGTAGCGAACGCCACCCTTGTAATCTGTCAGGTGCACCAGTTCACCATCACGCTCAAGTTCAAAGGACATGGACACCGCTACACGGCCATCGACCCGGCCGGCTTCTGCCCCTGCTTTCTCTGTGATACGGCATTCAGTCAGGCGGATAACAACGGGCCTGAGCTTTGTATTGCGGGCTAAACTTTGCCGGGTAAATTGCTGAATTGCCTTCAGACCACCCCCCTGCAGGTCTACAGGCAGAATGGTGCCCGGGGCATCAGGAGGTATCAGCCAGGCCACCGCTTTTTTATTTTCCCGACCATCCACAACGTCTGCTATGTAAAATTCTTTGGGAGTAAAGGGCAGCGGCTCTGCCTGCAGGGCAATGGGTGCAATGGGTGCAGCAGCCTGCTTTGCAGCCACTAAAATGATGAGCAAGGCTGAAACCAGTATCGGTGCAATTACGCGTAAACTAATATTACTAAAAACGAAGGGCTTGAACAGCGCCTTTGGTTTTCCATTTATTTGGTTTGGCATGTAGGTATTCAGGATAACAAAGGCATTGTGTTTCAAGCGCTTGCCTTTCTAATCCTGAACAATATGGCTGTCGCTCAGGTTCGCCGCAAAGCTAAACTCTAAACACTTTTGCCATCATTCTCCCGGTAGCTGTCAAGTTCTACGGGTGTACCCTCAATATCAATAAGCTGTATCTGCTGGCGGGTGTATACCGGAATGATCTTATTTTTGTATTCCGGCTTACTCATCTCATCTGAGGTGGCTAAGATCAGCTCTGTCTGCCATTTGCGGCGCTCCCGGGCGCCTACCAGGTAGCGGATAATAATATTGGTCCAGGAATCAGTGGTAGATAAATATACCTGTGGCTTGTCCGAAACGGTATACTGTAGGCCGGCCTTTTCTAAAATTAGTGTGTATTGCTTGGCAGGCTCGCGCATATAATCGCCTAACAGCTCCATGGCAGCTTTTTCAAGCACCTGCATCGAGAGCCTGATATCTGATTCATTGGCCACACCGATCACCAGTTCATCCCATACATATGGAAAATCACTGGTAAAATTGACCACCGATCCGGCCAGCACTTCGTTGTTTGGAAATGTTACCAGCTTACCCGTAGGCTGCTCTGCCTGTAAATATCCCTGCCGGAAAGGAGAGCCTATCTCCCACACTGTGGTGGTAAGAAAATCAATACGGTACACATCGCCCACTACATCGCCTACACTGATGCGATCGCCAATGCGATAATAGCCTTTAAAGGAATTGAACAACCAGCCTGTAAAGCTTTCAATAGGTGTTTGTAGCGACCAGGAAAGCGCAAGCCCTATCAGGCCCAAAGAACCTACCATGGCCCTGATATCTCCCACCACCACACTTACGGCCAGGCCTAAGGCAAACAGCCATAAACAAATATTAACAAGGGTAATGACAGCACTTGCCCTTTCCCAGTGCCCGATAACCTTACGTAGCACCCAACGCAACAGCCGAGCCAGTAACCAGGCAACGAGTAAGATGCCAAGGGCTACCAGCAGCTTCGGCAAATTCCTGTTAAACCGCTGCCACAGACTTTGAAAAGCCCCTACTGCTTCGTCTTTAGCTGCCCGGGTCAGGGGTTCCTGATCTTCGGACTCCGCTTCTTCCTCTTCTAGCGTCATGGCATCTGCACTTTCACTTTCAGAGGCTTCCGGCTGGTCCTGCAATGCAGGCGCAGCCGCTTCGTTCTGCTCATCCTGCGCCAGTATACTTGTCTCTACGCCTGCTGTGGTGTCCTGTGAATAGCCTGTTTCTGCCGGAGCAAGCAGCATTAGCAGAAAGCCAGTAATGGCCACCGCCAGAATAGAGCCCTGCTTAAACTTTTTGAGCTGGTTCTGAGCCCCTTTTACAGCAGTTCCGCGGTTTCTGCTCACGCTACGACTGGTAGAAGACAATCTTCTTCTGGCAGCCTTGCCCCGTGCGGTTGTAGCCCTTATAGCGGGCCTTCGCGCTGTACTGCTGCGTGCCACAGCACTACGCTCCATCGGAGTACTACGGTTTATATGCGTTCGGCCCGTGGTG
>JASLAE010000310.1 GCA_030147305.1 Cesiribacter sp. | reverse complement strand
CCCTGTGACTGTGCTGAAGTTGATAAATCCTGACGGATCCTATTCTACTTTTTATAGATAGGTGTTCCTTATAAAAAATGCGAGTGGAGCCGTATGACAAAATCATACGGCTTACACATTTAAAAACAGGCAGCACCCGTTAAAAGTGTTTTCTTTACTCGACGCTGTTGGCAGATCGTTACCTGCAGGCCGTTGCTGATTAGGACCATCGCGATAGAATTTCGTCCCCCTTCTTCCCATCGCTGACTGGAATTCGCTACTTTTTAAAAGCCCTACAATACAAAATTAACAGCTGTCGCAAATCACCCCTTCTTTGTCGTTTCTACACAGCCTGGTTTTAGTTAAACCATCTTAATTTTGTATATCGACATTCAACAAAATATTAACCATAAACAGGAAGCGCTATGGAAACCACCGAAAAACACATCATCACAGTAAAAGCCGTTGTTAATGCGCCAGTAGAAAAAGTCTGGAAGTTCTGGACGGAACCCAGTCACATAACCCAATGGAACAATGCCTCTCCTGACTGGCAGACGCCACGGGCAGAGAACGATCTGCAGCCAGGAGGGAAATTTCTTTACCGTATGGAAGCAAAAGATGGCAGCATGGGTTTTGATTTCGAGGGCACCTATGACAAAGTAATTCCAAATCAGCTCATTGAGTATACCCTTTTGGATGGCAGAAAAGTAACGATTGCTTTTGAGGCACAGGAAGATAAGACCAGCATCACAGAAACCTTTGAAGCAGAGAATACCTTCTCGCTTGAAATGCAGCAAAGTGGATGGCAGGCAATTTTAGATAACTTTAAAAAGTACGTTGAAACTCCGGCTGCATTAGATAAGCTTCATTTCGAAATCCAGATCAATGCCCCCGTAGAAAAGGTTTATCATACTATGCTTAATGCACAAAGCTATGAAGCCTGGACATCGATCTTCAATGAGGGGTCACACTATAAAGGGTCCTGGGAAAAAGGATCAAAAATCTTGTTTCTTGGTCCCGATCAACATGGCAATATGGGCGGTATGGTAAGCCGCATTAAAGAAAACATCCCAAACAAATTTGTCTCTATCGAACACCTGGGTCTGCTTCAAAACGGTCAGGAAATAACCACAGGACAAGCGGTAGAAAGCTGGGCGGGTGCCCTGGAGAACTATACCTTTCAGGAAAATAATGGCAGCACCCTGTTATCCATAGATACAGATACCAACCAGGAGTACAAAGAGATGTTCTCTGAAATATGGCCCAAGGCACTGGACAAATTAAAAGAACTTTGCGAGGCGTAAGCCCTGCAGTAAAGGCGGATAATACCGGCACGCGTTAAGCTTAAGCCTGACGCGTGCCTACTCCGCAACCCAAACAGGCTAGGCTGCCCCTGCTGCTTTACTGACTGTATGTTTTTTAACCTCTGGAGCCACTTTTGTACCCAACAGTTCTATGGTACGCATGGCTTGTTTGTGGGGCAGGGCGCCGATGCTCATCTGCGCCAGAAAGCGTGTGTGCCCAAACAGTTCATATTCGTATAAGATTTTATCTACTACCTGCTGCGGGCTGCCCACCAGGAGGGCGCCCTGCTTCGTGGTAGAAGCATCAAACTGCTGCCGGTTCATACCAGACCAGCCCCGCTCCTTCCCAATCCTGCCCATTACTTCTGCATAGGGCGGGTAAAATTCGTCGTGGGCCTGCTGTGAGGTGTCGGCAATGTAGGTGTGGGAGTTTACACAAAACTGCAGCTTGTTCATGTCATGCCCTGCTTTTTGATACACCTCGCGGTATAATTGGGCAAAGGGTGCAAAGCGGGCAGGCATGCCACCAATGATGGCCAGCGTCATGGGCAGGCCCAGTTCAGCAGCGCGCACTACAGATTCCGGGGTACCGCCCACAGCAACCCAAATCGGTAATTTTTCCTGATGTGGTCGCGGATATACCCCACGGTTGTTGATGGATTGGGTATGCTTTCCTTCCCAGCTAATCTTTTCACCTTCATTGAGCTTCACCAGCATCTTTAGCTTTTCAGAGAAGAGTGTGTCATAATCTTTCAGGTCCTGCCCAAAGAGTGGAAACGACTCGATGAAAGAACCCCGCCCCGCCATGATTTCTGCGCGTCCACCCGAAAGCAAATCAACCGTTGCAAACTGCTGGAATACGCGCACAGGATCATCGGAGCTAAGTACGGTTACTCCGCTGGATAGTTTGATGTGCTTAGTACGCACTGCAGCAGCAGCCAGAATAATGGCGGGTGAAGAAACGGCATAATCCGGACGGTGGTGTTCGCCCACTGCAAAGACATCCAGGCCCAGCTGGTCGGCAAGCTCAATTTCTTCCATCAGGTTCTGCAGCCGCTGATAAGGGGCAATGGTTTCCTTTGTGAGCGGATGAGTACCTACATCGGCAAATGTACAAATGCCTATTTCCATCTTTAATTATTATTTTGCTATCCGGTAATTAGCCCAAGACTGCTTACACAGCGCCCTAAGCCTTACAACAGAACCAAGCTTAAAAGGAAGATGTTTGCCAGTCTTTGTTCTACATTTCCTCAATTGCCATGTATCTACTCAGCTGCCAGTTTCATAACAGTTAAAATTCGCACACTACCCTGCCGGCTTCTGTAACATTAGAAGAATTTTAATATTATTGTACACACGCTAATCTAAAATACCACCAAAGGAACTGTACTCATGAAGAAAGTCCTGTACCTCATGCTGCTCCTGTTCATAGGCTTTAGTGCCGGGGCCAAGCAAGCCCCGGGCTACATAGTTCTATCGGCAGGTGATACCATTTGGGTGCAGTTCCTGGTTCATGGCAATAAGAAAAACGCAAACTTCACCCGCAATCAGGAGGCACTTGTTTATTATGATCAGCAGGGTAAGAAACAGTATCTGATGCCTGCCCAGGCCAAAGCAGCTGGTTTTGTATGGGGAAATGACACAATCAGGGTTTATTCCCTCCCTAACACTGTGGGCATCGTTCCCCTTTCTCTTGATGATGATGGCTTCCAGTTTTTCGATCTGAAGGAAAATGGAAAGGTAAAGCTCTTCAGCTTTGTTGAGCCAAGTAAAACGTATCATGCGGGTGGTGCAGTTGGCGGTGTTGCCTTAGCTTTGTTGGTAAACCCTACCTCCTATTTTCTGCAATATGAGGATCAGCCCCTGGTTCGGGTCAGGCCAATGCATTTTAAGGAAGATATGGCTGACTTCTTCCGGGAGCATGATAAGCTGGTAGAGAAAATATACATGGGCACCTATACCGTACAGGATCTTGCTGCAATGGTAAGGGAATACAATGCTTTTCGGGCACAGGATTATTATGAGGCACCTGAAGAAGCTGCAGAGGGATTTTAGGAAGCTGCCATTATTATTTTAGCAGCCCCTGCTCAACACATACATCTGAAACAAGGCGCCTGTACCTAAAACTCATCTTATCGCTCAGGTTAGGGATCATGATGGCCTCCCGGTGTTCATCTATGGTATGGTAAATATGATTGTAACGCTAGCCCTAATGATCTCAAAAAAGGGTTAGCATTTCATAGCATTAGCGCAATTTCATGAGATACCCTTTGTCTGTTCATCCGATAGCTCACGGTCACATGGGTCGGAAAGTGAGGCGATTGCTGAAGGGAAAAGCATTTGTTGTATCATAGATTACTTCCTTTGCTTAAAGGTCTGCCTCTTGATCTAGAGGATTAAAAAGCCAGATCTACAATGATAAAACTGGCAAAGTTGTTGAGTTTTCTTCTAATACAACATTAGCATTAGGCCCTAATTTATCGAGCCGGGAAAGGCAGTGCTACAATTAGTCAAAGACGGCCTGCTAAGTAAGGAAATACATCAAAGACTATTCATCAGCATGCATATCGTTAATACCCATCGACAGCAGATTCTGCGAAAATTAGGCGCTAACAATTCTTTAGAGGCTATTCGGTTTGCCGCCAGGCTTGGCCTGGTCAAATAACCATTTATACCTGAACACAAAGGGTTTTACCATGAATAAAAAGAAAGAGGTTCAGCAAAAAATGCCGAACCTCTTCTGGTAATCATTGATTCTATGTATTACAGGGCTACCGCCTATTTCTTACTGAACATTTTATTCAGCTCCATGTCTTCCAGGTAGAGGGTAACAGTTTTTTCCTTTTTATCATAGAAATAGATGCAGACCTTGCCATCTGCACTGGGCAGGGCACCCACACGTGCGTCTGTAACATGACCCGGCATTCTATCCAGTATAATCTCTTTGGTATTTACTTTGTTGTTGATGTCGTCAACTGAGTAAATACCAATTTTAGGTGTTTTGTCTAAGATGCGCGATACTATGATCATATTGCCGTTGAGTGGTTGCGGCACACTGAAACTGTAATCGAAATAGCCAAACTCTTTTACTACCCGGGAAAGTGCCAGGCCACCATAGCCGTTGTAAGGGTCTAGCAGCATTATTTTAGTATGTGGTTTTGGAATGTGGGTCATCCCTGCAAGCTTGCCTCCCAGATCAAAATTAAATAACATCAGGTCCATGATCTCGAAGGTCATGGGCTGGCTGTCATCATTCATATTATCATTACCCAGTACATGCCCGTCAGTCAGGCTTTTCACCATGGCTCTTAATCCACCACCCATGGCAATATTCTTGCGAAAAGTTTCGCCTATTACACGGTAGCCATAGGCTGTTTCCACAATGTCTTCGAAGAAGATCTTAGGCTTGCTGCCTACCGCAAAACCAGTGGTAGAGGCTTTCAGGAACGACTGTATCCCATCTTTCCAGTCTGTTTTGGTGTATGCCAGCTGCTTGCCATCGGCAGAAAGCTTGAGGAAGAAAATACCGTCTGAGTTTATGTTGTCCCACTTAATGCCCTCGAAATACATACCACCACTCACCAGGTTGTTTTCTGCATCTACCATAAAAGCAGTAGGCATGGCAGTAGCTTCGCCATCGAACAGATCGTACTGAAATAGCTGGTTACCATCTTTGTTGTTGAAGCATACAATCTGGCCAACCATTTTCTTAGATAGTCTGTTGGGGCCTGCAATTTGCGTCACAATCAGGCGATCGCCGGCCGATTCGATTGACTCAACGCCGATGTAACCCTTCACTGGCACCATCTTCTTTTCCCATAGTGTGTTCAGGGATTTGTCGAGCTTTTCGATGGAGTAGCCATACTTCTTTTCCTTGATAGGACGAATGACAAAGAAGCCATTGTTAGGATCAGGAAACACTTCT
>JASLAE010000113.1 GCA_030147305.1 Cesiribacter sp. | reverse complement strand
AGGCTAAAATCAACTTTGCCGGAATAAGTACAATTTATTGCACTAATTTCTTCATAACCTTCTCTCTGATAATGAGTATGTAATGAGGTGCAAGAGGTCTTGTGCAGAAATGTATGTTGTAAAACCCAAAACAAGTGATTTACTTATGAAGAAACTATTTTATTCATACTGGAGCCTGTTGCTGGCAGCTTCTCTTCTGATTACAACCAGTTGTGGTACCGACGAGGAAGATGGAACAATTACCCCCGGCGCACCGGCATTTACCATTACCGGTACCGATGATGTTACCGGCACAACCGTAGATGTTGGCGAACCGGTGAGCTTTACAGTAAACGTAACAGCCCCCGGAGGCTTTAATGTAATTCGGGTGCAAAAGACCGTAGGTGAAACAGGTACTCCCGAGGATTTTGATGAAGAATCGCGTCCTTCAGGACAAACCACAGAGTCTTATGCGTATGATTTTAGCTATACGCCAACTGCAGAAGAAGCTGGCCAGGCCGTATACTTTGATTTCGTGGCAGTAGACGATGCAGGCTTATCGAATACCTACGAGTATATTATCACCGTTAACGAAGCGCAGCTTATTTCTTATGAAGAAGAGCTGCTGTATGCGCCGCTGGGCAATAACACCTCCCAAACCTGGTTTAGCACCTCCACCGGAGAAACTTATAGCAGTGCGCAGGTTAATGAGTCACAGGAGACTATCTCTGCAGATATTGACTTTGGTTACTTCTATGGTGTTGATGAATTTGGCCCAACCATCGCATCAGTAGCAAATTATCCCATTGCTGCGGGACAGGGCGATTGGTCAGCATCAAATGCAACCTTGATCAAAAAGACTGAGCTGGAAGCATCGGCGTTTTTTGAAGCAAGTTCTGCTGCTACCGTACAGCAGGCCTACGATGCTGCTACTTTCGAAGATGAAAATAATCAGGGTCGTGCCACTAACCTGGAAGTTGGAGATGTACTGGTTTTCATGACTGACCCTAACAAAGAAGGCGGCAGTAAAATGGGGCTTATCCACGTTTCGGAAATCGTTGAAGGTGCAGGCACAGAAGGCAGAATATTGATCAATGTAAAAGTGGCACCTTAATTCTTATTGAATCGATTGTTTGATTTAGAGCTCCTGATAATTCAGGAGCTTTTTTATTGTTTAATACTGCTGCTACAATAAGAATCAGCCTCTAGACTAAGAATTGTTATAAATCAATATACGCTAGCACAAAGCGGGTTTAGGATAGCGCCTGGAAGTTTCCCAGGCGGTGACAAGAGAGTCTTTGAGTATAAAATATTAAGCTTGAAGACATTAAAATATAAGTTTTTCTTACGTACTGCCTCGCTGATTTGCTGTATAGAAGCTGTTTTTATCTTTTAATGAAGATTTAATCCATGCCTGATAATATTTCGGGAAATAAGCCTGTGGACAAACCAGGAGAACTATAGAAATATATGCTAACCGTTCAAATATATATCTAAGTTAAAAATCGATTAATTTAGCTTTCTTATTTCAGTACAATTAGCAAAAATAATTACGTCCGGAATTCATTCGGGGGAGTTTTGGTGCGAGGGAGATACAAGGCGATTTAAAAAATTAGTTGTTGCTTTGTTCTCAAATTAATAGTTGTTAAACACCAAAAATTCAAACTGACCTATGAACAAACTACTCTCTTCTTTTTGGAGCCTTCTGCTGGTTGCTGCTACCGTAGTGACCACCAGTTGCGGAACGGATGAAACCGAAGAAGTAACCGTTGCCGCTCCCAGCATTAGCCTTTCGGCTGCAGATGAAACCGGCGCTACAGTAAATGTGGGCGAGGCAGTAACCTTTACAGTAAATGTGGTTGCACCTGGAGGATTCAATGTTATTCGTGTAAACAAAACAGTTGGTACAGGTTCAACAGTAGAAATCGATGAGGAAGCAAAGACACCTGGTCAGACAGTAACCAGCTTTACTTATGACTTTGCATACACCCCTACATCTGATGAAGCAGGTCAAAGCATTTACTTCGATTTTGAGGTAGTTGATGATAGCGGTAAAGCTACCACACATGAATTTGTTCTGACTGTAAATGAACCGGCAATCCTTTCGTATCAAACTGTATTGATGGGCGGACAGACTAATAGCACTGATGGCAGTTTCTACAATGCCAAAGATAACCAGGTTTACTTACTTGCAGCAGCGAAAAACAATAAAGCCAAAGTAGACCTGTTGTACTATTTCGGTGCAACTAACCTGGCTACTATTGCAGCCCCAACAGATACTGATTCTCAGGAAGTATTCGGTGCAAGCAATCTGCAAGGCATGACCAATGCTACTAATTTTGTTCGCACAACAGCTACTTTTGCCAATGTTACCACAGCCAGCCATATCAGCAATGCCTGGTTAGAGCAAAAGAGTGGCGAAGTTGACACCAAAGTTAGCGAGCTGGTAGAAGGAGATGTTTTTGCTTTCCAACTTGCTGATGCCAGAGGTTACCGTCTTGGTGTTGCAGAGGTTGTTAGTATTCAGGGTGAGTCTGGAACAGGCAAAATCACGTTGAACATTAAAACTCAGTCTACAGACAACTAATATAAGATTCGCTTCATAACCTGGAAAGCTCCTGAGAAATCAGGAGCTTTTTTGTTGTTGTACCTGGCGCATAAAATTCCTGACGATGGCAAGACATTCTTCCCGCTGCTCAAACATACCCATGTGACTGGTGGCCTCCAGCACATAAGCTTCACAATTACTTAAGTTGGCCAGCTGGCGCTGGCTGTCTTCCAGGGAAACAGCTGTGTCTTTTTCGCCAATAATATAGAGCACCGGCCCGTTGTAAGCCTCCAGTACCGGAAGTAAGTTGGGGCGCTGCTGCATTGCCAGGGTATAACCGGTAAGCGTATGCTGGGGCGTGGAGGAGGCCTGGGTTACCACAGCAGCAATTTCGGCTTGCAGTCGTTTCCGATTGTTATGATGAAAAAGCTGCGGCACAAAGGATGTTGTAAAGACCTCTACTCCATGTTTCTCTACAAAATCAATGACCTGCTTGCGTGATCGGCGCTTTTGCGGACTGTCGGCATAGGCGGTGGAATGAAAAAGCCCAAGACCGGCTACCAGCTGCGGGTGATGCTCCAGCAGTGCCAGGGCTACATAACCACCCAGGGAATGCCCTATGACCACACATTCACAAATGGCCAGCTGTTCCAGCCAGGCTGCCAGCCGATGGGCGACATCAGTGAGGGTAAAGCCAGCTGGCAGGGAACTGCTACTGCCAAAGCCAGGCAGATCCGGGCACAATACCCTGTAATCGGCTGCCAGTTGAGGAATAAAATCGTCCCATAGCTGATGGGTTTCGCAAAAGCCATGCAACAGCACAAGCGGGAGCCCGCCTGGCTGGCTTCCACTTTCAACATAAAACGGGTCAGTCATGAAAGCTTTTAAACGATGCTTATGGCTTTATCAGAAACAGTAGCCAATTCGCGAACGGCTTCTGCAATGCCCTCAGGATCGAACCCACACTCGCGGTGCAGCTCCAGCTGCTCACCATGTTCTACAATCTTATCAGGAATACCCAGGCGCTTCAGACGGGCACTATAGCCCTGGTCAAGCATCCATTCGGCAACGGCACTACCAAAACCGCCCATAAGGCAGCCATCTTCAACCGTAATCACTTTGTTGAACTTTCTGAAGATTTGGTGTAACAGAGCTTCGTCCAGCGGCTTGGCAAAGCGCATGTCGTAATGGGCTGGCTGCAGCCCTTCAGCTTCCAGCAGCTGACAAGCCTCTACCGCGTAGTTGCCGATATGGCCAATGGTAAGAATGGCCACCTCTTCGCCCTCTGTAACAATTCGCCCTTTGCCATCTTTAATTTCCCGGAAAGGAGTTTTCCAGTTAGCCATAACGCCCTGGCCACGTGGATAGCGAATGCAGTAAGCTCCTTCGCGCGGTAGCTGCGCGCTGTACATCATGTTGCGCAGCTCTTCTTCGTTCATGGGAGAGGCAATTACTATGTTTGGGATACAGCGCATGTAGGCGATGTCGTAAGCACCGTGATGCGTAGGGCCATCGGCACCGGCAAAACCGGCACGGTCCAGGCAAAATACCACGTGCAGGTTCTGGATACAGACATCATGCACCACCTGGTCGTAGGCACGCTGCATAAACGTGCTGTAGATATTGCAAAAGGGTACCAGCCCCTGGGTTGCCAGCCCTGCCGAGAAAGTAACGGCATGCTGCTCGGCTATGCCTACATCAAAGGCACGCTCGGGCATGGCTTTCATCATAATATTAAGGCTGGAGCCTGATGGCATGGCCGGGGTAATGCCCATGACTTTGGGATTCTGCTCGGCCAGTTCTACCATGGTATGCCCAAACACATCCTGGTATTTAGGGGGCTGAGGCAGGTCGTGAACTTTCTTATAAATTTCGCCGGTAATTTTATCGAAGGTGCCGGGGGCATGCCATTTGGTCTGGTCTTTTTCTGCCAGGGCATAGCCTTTGCCTTTGGTGGTAATGCAGTGCAGTATTTTAGGACCCGGAATGTTCTTCATGTCCTTGAATATATGCACCAGGTGGTCTACGTCGTGTCCATCTACCGGGCCAAAATAGCGCAGGTTAAGGCTCTCGAACATATTGCTGTGCTGCAGCAGAAACGATTTAATGCTTGTTTCCACCTTGCTTACAATATCCTGAGCCGAGGTACCAAACTTGCTGAACTTGCCCAGCAGCTTCCAGACTTCTTCCTTGGCCTTGTTGTAGGTATGGCTGGTGGTAATATCGGTCAGGTAATCTTTAAGGGCGCCCACATTGGGGTCTATGCTCATGCAATTGTCGTTGAGCACGATCAGCAGGTTAGAATTGGCTACACCGGCGTGGTTCATGGCTTCAAAAGCCATACCGCCCGTCATGGCACCATCGCCAATAACGGCAATGTGCTGGCGATCGCCTTCATTTTTATAATGAGAAGCAATGGCCATGCCCAGGGCAGCAGAGATAGAAGTGGAACTGTGGCCTACGCCGAAAGTATCATAGGGACTTTCTTTTCTTTTGGGGAAGCCGGAGAGTCCGCCGTATTTGCGGTTGGTATGGAAGTTATCGCGACGGCCTGTTAATATCTTATGTCCGTAGGCCTGGTGGCCCACATCCCAAACCAGCTGGTCGTAGGGAGTGTTAAAGGCATAATGCAAGGCTACAGTTAGCTCTACCACACCCAGGCTGGCCCCGAAATGCCCACCATATACCGATACATTGTCGATAATAAACTGCCGTAGTTCTGCACTCAGTTGTACCAGATGTTTCTGATCTAGCTTGCGCAGGTCGGCTGGAGCGTCTATGGCGGCCAGCAAATCTCCTGGTTTTATCAGCATGTCCCTGTTTTGTAAAATATTAGAACGCACAAATTTAACAAAAGTTTGTGAAAGAACGCAGCAGACACACCTCTACAATTACGGGTCGCAGCAGTTCATTCAGGGTTCAGTATCAGCGTTACAACATCAAGAAAGATGCCATAAGGTAAAGAAACCCCATTAGCAGTTTATCAAAAAGGTTAAAAAAAAGTCTGGTGGTTTCTGACGAACCTATTAAAATAAACCTTTTCGGAAGAAATATCCGTAATTCTGTCTATTTTTAAGATTCAGATTTTGCCGCCGTTGAGTTTCGAAATAAAGTTACCACTGTTTGAAGGTCCCTTTGACCTGTTACTTTTTTTTATAGAACGGGATGAATTAGACATCCACGATATACCCATTGCCAAGATAACCCGCGACTTTCTGGCGTATATGCGTCAGCTCGAATCCTTGAACATTGAAGTAGGTAGTGAGTTTATGCTCGTAGCAGCTACTTTAATGCGGATAAAAGCAAAAATGTTATTACCCAGGCCTCAGCTCAATGAAGAAGGACAGGAGATAGACCCCCGTGAGGAACTGGTGCGTCACCTGCTGGAGTATAAAAAGTATAAATCTGTTGTGCAGCAGCTCGCTGACATGGAATTACAGCAGCAGCTAAAAGAGCGGCGGGGTAATGTGGCACAGGAGTGGGAGCAACTGGCCAGTCTGCAGGATGCCGAAATGGAACTTCAGCAGCTGGATTTGTATAAGCTTATGCAGGTATTTCAGCGGGTAATGCGCCGCTATGACACGGCCGGCCAGCAGCCTGTACACCAGATAGTGCCCTATCCTTACACCATTGGCGGGCAAAAGGCTTACCTCCTGAACTTAATGGATGCGCACCAGAAGCTTTCTTTTTCAGAAATTATCAGCGCAAAACCGGAAAAAATTACGGTTATCTATAATTTCCTGGCCATTCTGGAGCTGTTGCAACTTAACGAGGTAAGTGTGCAGCTTGGAGAAGGCTTTAATAATTTCTGGATTTTTAAATCAGGGCTACCGGCTACCGGAGCGCCTGCAACCAGTGCCAGCAGCTAAATGGATTCAGCAGAAAGCCAGAAGGTCTTAAAAACACTTAATCCACGCAAAGTGTGGATCCCGGTGCTGCTGGGTCTCGGGATCGTCATTGCCATGATGCTCACGGACGATGAACTCACGGCCGACAAGCTGTTGCTGATATCCGATGCAGGCGGCTGGTCACTCTTACTGGCATTGTTGATCATCCTTTGCCGTGATGCCGGCTATATTTACCGCATTCGTGTGCTTACAGGTAAGCAGCTCAGCTGGATGAGCAGCATCTATGTTATTATTCTGTGGGAGTTTGCCTCTGCCGTTACACCCTCAGTCGTGGGTGGCACGGCCGTTGCTATTTTTATTCTCTGGAAGGAGGGCATCAAGCTGGGGCAGGCACTCGCGTATGCCATGCTCACGGCCATTCTGGATAATATGTTTTTTGTTTTAGCAGCCCCCATTGCCATTATTTTATCGAATGGACAGGCATTTCCGGCTATTGAGGCGGCAAACCTGCAATTTGGTGGAAGCATGGAAGTGCTTTTCTACATTAGTTATACGCTTATTGCCCTCTATACTTTTATAATGGGCTTTGCTCTGTTCGGAAAGCCCCGGGCATTTAAATGGCTGCTGATTAAAGCCACCTCGATTGGTTTTCTAAAAAGATGGCGGCACGGTGCAGTTAACCGGGGCAATGAAATTGTAATGGCATCGCGGCAGCTGCAGGGCAAGGGCTGGGAGTACTGGATTAAAATCAGTGTGGCAACCCTTTTTGTGTGGATTGCCCGTTATTTTACCCTGAATGCTGTTATTGGAGCTTTTGCAGGCCTGAGCTTTGACCAGCACATGCTTATTTTTGGGCGACAGATCGTGATGTGGATCACCATGCTGGTTTCACCCACACCTGGCAGTGCCGGTGTGGCCGACTTTTTTTTCCCGCAATTCTTCAGCATTTTCCTGCTGGACTATACCCTGATTGCGAGCATTATGTGGCGGATGGTCACCTATTACCCATACCTGATCATTGGCGCCCTGGTACTGCCCCGCTGGCTGCAGCGCATTTTCCTAACCAAAAAACCAATAGAGGAAGTGTAGGGGTATTAATTCTGACGCGCTGGGCTGCTAAAGATGGCGTATATAAACTGGACACTTAGGTGGCGTGGAGTTTAATTCAGTGAATGAAGATTTACCTGATCACATTCAGCACATGCTAATTCGCTTTTTCAAAATCATTATCTAAAAATAAAAAAAGAGCCTACGGCGACGCAGGCTCTTTTTTTATGTCTTTACAGCTGGTGCTGATTAAAACATTTCCGTACGCGCAAAGAAGAAGCTGCCTTCGATCTGGGCGTTCTCGTCAGAGTCGGAACCATGAACGGCATTGGCCTCAATTGATTTTGCAAACTTCTTGCGGATGGTGCCCTCTTCTGCCTGAGCCGGGTTCGTGGCGCCGATCAGCTTGCGAAAGTCTGCAACGGCATTGTCTTTTTCCAGTACTGCAGCCACCAGCTGGCCACCAGACATATAACGCTTCAGGTCGTTGTAGAAAGGACGGGCCTGGTGTACTTCGTAAAACTGGCCGGCACGCTCCTCAGAGAGCTTGGTGAGTTTCATGGCAACAATTCTAAAGCCTGCTTCTTCAATCATCTTTAAAATTGCACCAGTGTTACCGTCTGCTACTGCATCCGGCTTAATCATAGTAAAGGTTCTGTTTCCAGCCATGAGTTATGTTTTTTTAATTCGGGTTCGTTAATAATGCCCGCAAAAATAAGAGTTTCTTTTAAAAAAGTGATTGATTTCAAAGGTTTGTCAGAACCTGGCTGTTTCTGTAAGTTGTGAGCCAGTGGCTGGTTGCTGTTATTACCTGGATTTTTAAATTGTTTTACCCAGCAGCTTTTACCTGCTATCCAGCAGCCTGTCTAGAATAGTTTTAACAGGAAGCGCAGTTGCTGCTTAGCGACCTGTAGGGCTGTACTAGAGCTGGCTGCACGATTATATATAGATGTGTATGCCAGTGTATTTGCCTGTGAAAGGCAATTTTGTTTTCCGCCAAAATATATGCAGTTTTGCAGCTTATCTGATCAGTAGAGAAGGCTGACGTATTCTGCCCATTCATGCAGCAAGCTATACATGCATTTAGGGATGCCCTCAGCCGGCCGCGGCGGGTGGTCATTACTACACACCAAAAGCCCGACGCCGATGCTTTGGGTTCGTCATTGGGGCTGGCCGGATACCTGAAGAAGAAGGGACATCAGGTTTCAGTAATCACGCCGACCGATTATCCGGTTTTTTTAGCCTGGATGAAAGGGAATGACGAGGTCATTATCTTTGAAGAAGGTAATCAGGAACGGGCTGCTGCGCTGGTAGCCGATGCCGAGCTTATCTGCTGCCTTGATTTCTCCTCCCTTGCCCGCATTAACGAATTAGGTGAGCTGGTGCGCCAATCACCTGCCGAGAAGGTGCTCATCGACCATCACCTGGAGCCGGAAGATTTTGCCAAATATTTTTTCTGGAACATAGAAGCATCCTCTACGGCTGAGATGGTATTTCAGCTTATCGTTGAGTTAGGCGATAAAAGCATGGTAGATCCTGAAATGGCCGATGCGCTTTACGCCGGCATCATGACGGACACAGGCTCTTTTAAACACCCCAGCACCACAGCGCTCACTCACGAAGTGGTGGGCGAGCTTATCAAGCTGGGTGCCAATGTGCATAAGGTAAGCAAGCTTATTTATGATAATAATACCCTGGAACGACTGCGTTTTCTGGGCTTTGTCCTGAGTGAAAAACTGCAGGTGCTTCCCGAGTACAATACTGCTTATATTGCCATCTCTCCTGAAGAACTGCAAAACTACCATTCTAAAACGGGCGATACCGAGGGATTGGTAAATTATGCCCTTTCTATACAAGGAGTGGTGATGGCAGCGTTACTGGTAGACAGGTCAGAAGTTATCAAAATATCCTTCCGTTCTATTGGCGACTTTTCGGTAAACAGCTTTGCCCGGGCACATTTCGAAGGCGGCGGGCACAAAAATGCAGCCGGCGGTGTTTCCTACCTGTCACTGGATGAGACAGTGAAAAAATTTGTGGAGCTCCTGCCCCAATACAAAGAACAACTACAAGCCAAGATTTTAATTTACGAATAAACAATGTACAAATCCTCCCTTATGGCCGGGCTGCTGCTAGCAGTTATTGGCCTCGCAACTGCCTGCAACGGCAACAAAGAAAGAGAAGTAGGCGAACTGAAAACCCGTGAAAGCGGCCTGCAATACAAATTTATTGAGTTAGGCGAAGAGACTGCTCCTGATACAGCCAGCTGGCTGGTTATGCAAATGCTGGCCACCACAGCCAATGACTCTGTATTGTTCGATACACGTGCGCAGGGCATGCCCATGGGTATACCTGTAAGCGACAAAAACATGAAGGGTCAGATGGCCGAAGGGATCAAAATGCTGCACAAGGGCGATAGTGTACAATTTATTGTACCTGCCAAAGATTTTTACCTGCAGACTGCTGGTGTGCCAGTGCCTCCCGGCGTTGATGAGAACAGCAACCTGACCTTTAACATTGGCGTGAGTGACATCACAAATGAAGAAGGTTACCGCCAGATGCAGATGGAATACTTCCAGAAAATGCAGGCAGAAACCGCCGGTCAGCAACAAGAGCAGCTTTTAGCTGATATCAAAACCATCGATAAATACCTGGCTGATCAAAGCATTAAAGCAGATACCACTGCTTCGGGTGTACGTATTCAGGTAACCCAGCCGGGTAAAGGCGCTAAGCCAGAGGCTGGTGATAACATTGTTGTGCATTACCGTGGTAAACTGCTTAGCGGCGAGCAATTCGATGCATCTTATGACCGCAACGAACCTTTTAGCTTTCCTGTTGGCCAGGGTCAGGTAATCCGTGGCTGGGACGAGGGGCTGCTGCAGTTGCCTAAAGGTAGCAAAGCAACCCTGTACATTCCTTCACCGCTTGCCTATGGTCCGCAGCAGCGCAGCGAGGTGATCAAACCCAACTCTATTCTGGTGTTTGATGTGGAAGTATTGGATGTGAAAAAGAAATAAGCTTAATACTTAAACGTTAATCCGGTGCAGCAAACGCTGCACCGGATTTTTTGTATCTTTAGTTTCGCTTATGAAAAAGAATTGGATAATATGGGGCCTCCTGGGCCTTATGGCGATTATTTCGCCCGCCTGCAGCAAAGACGAGCCTGTTGACGAAGCCAAAGCCCGGCAGGAGCTGCTTGAAAAACAGAATAAAGAAATTGTTGCCTATCTGGAAACGAATGGCCTTGACGCCCAGAAAGACAATAATGGCATTTACCGTACAGTTTTACAGGAAGATGCTGGCGGAGAACCGGTAGAGCAGGGCGATATTGCAGTGGTGCATTACAAGATAAGCCGGCTCGATGGCACCCTAATTGCCACTACTGAGGCCGATAAGCCTGTATGGATTGCCTATTCCACTAACAATGCCTATTCTTACTTTCCCTATGCTCTCTACTTTGGCCTCAACAATGTAAAAGTAGGTGGCAGCTACCGCTATTATGTGCCTTCGGCCTATGCTTATAGCAAGTATACCAATAACGGAACTATAGCCGAGAACTCCATTATTGTGCTGGAATACCAGATTGTAGATGTCTACCATTTTCTGGAAGAAATTGTGGAAGCAGAAGATGCAATTATAAAAAGCTGGTTACAGGCAGAAAATCAAACTGCAGATTCACTGGACAATGGCCTGCGTAAAATTGAGCTCACTGCCGGAACCGGCGATCAGGTGGTAAGTGGCGATACAGTTAATCTTTATTATAAGGGCTATTACCTGAACAAAGAAGTGTTTGACGAGAATACGAGTGGAGATGGCTTTGAAATAATTGTGGATAAAACCGGCCTGGTAAGCGGCTTTACGCAAGCCATCAAGACGATGAAAGTAGGGGAAAAGTCCTTGTTTATTCTGCCCTCTGAGCTGGCCTATGGCAGAAGGGGTGCTTTTGTTGCCCCACAGGATGAGCTGGAAGAATTTAAGGAAAAAGGGTTCATAGCGGGTAATGTGTTAAGCATACCACCCTACAGCACCCTGATTTTTGAAATTGAATTGCGCAGCAAGAAATGAAAATCTGCTTTGCGACCAATAACAAAAAAAAGCTCGAAGAAATAAGAGAAGGGCTTGGCCCTGCCTGGCAGGTGCTTAGCCTCGAAGACATTGGCTGCCACGAAGAATTACCCGAGACGGGCCATACCTTAACAGCTAATTCTGCCCAGAAAGCACAGTGGGTTTGGGATAATTACCAGGTTGCCTGCTTTGCAGACGATACCGGCCTGGAAGTAGAAGCGCTTAACGGCGCGCCAGGGGTCTACTCTGCCCGCTATGCCGGTGCGCAGCGAAACAATGAAGAGAACATGCAGCTGCTGCTGCAAAATTTACAGGGAAAGCAAAACAGGCATGCCCGTTTTCGCACCGTGCTTACCTATATTAATGCCAGCGGGCAGTGGCAGTTCGAGGGCGAAGTACGCGGGAGCATTATAGAGGCGCCCCGGGGCAGCAAAGGTTTTGGATACGACCCTGTTTTCGTGCCCGAAGGCTATAGCAGCACCTTTGCAGAAATGTCGCTGGAAGAAAAGAATGCCATTAGCCACCGGGCCAGGGCTATGAAAAAACTGGTGCAATTCCTGCAGCAAGCTCATCAAAATAAGTAATTTCGCCCGGATGGAAAAGCCCTATATTGTTGGTATTACAGGAGGAAGTGCTTCAGGGAAAACATATTTCCTGCAGGAGCTGCTCAGCTCCTTCTCACCGGAAGAAGTGTGCCTGGTTTCTCAGGATAATTATTATAAGCCCCGGCACGAGCAGCCGCTGGATGAAAACGGGGTGCATAATTTCGATACTCCTCATTCTATCAACTACGAGTTGTACGCCCAGGACCTGGCTGCGCTTAAGGCAGGTAAGACCATCACAAAGCAGGAGTATACCTATAACAATCCCGCTGCCAAGCCTAAAGAGCTGAAGTTTAAGCCAGCCCCGGTGATTGTGGTAGAAGGCATTTTTGTTTTCTATTACCCGGAGCTTGTTCGCCACCTCGATCTTAAGATCTTTATTGAAGCCGAGGAGCATATTAAGCTAAAACGCCGCATTGTACGCGACCAGGTAGAACGTGGGTATGATCTGGAAGATGTACTCTACCGCTATGAACGGCATGTGGCGCCAACCTATAATAAATACATTAAGCCCTTTAGAAGCGAAGCAGACCTGGTAGTGCCTAACAATCATGGTTTTGAACAGGCCCTGGAGGTAATTAAAACTTATATAAAAGCCAAGGTAAAATGATTAACAGGTTCGCTGTAATCGGACTGGGGCAGTTTGGAATGTCTATTGCCCGTACGCTGGCGGCACGCGGCGCCGAGGTACTGGCCATTGATTTGCTGCTGGACAAGGTAGAATTTGTAAAAGACGAAGTAGCGCATGCCATTGCCATGGATACCACTGATGTGAAGGCACTGATGGCGCAAAACATACAGGATATGGATGCTGTAGTGGTGGCAATTGGTGAAAACTTCGAAGGCTTGCTGCTCACTACCGTGCTGCTGCAGGATTTGGGCGTTAAGCGTATCATTGCCCGGGCTGCCTCCCCCCAGCAGCGGATGATCCTGGAAAAAATGGGTGTTAGTGAAATTCTGTCTCCGGAAGAAACAGTAGGTAAAACAGTGGCAGAAACCTTGCTGCATCCTAATATGAAAAGCTTTCTGCCCCTGGGAGATGATTATGAAATTGTAGAGATCAACACTCCTAAACGTATTGTTAACAGAACTGTACGTGAAATTGGCTTACGTGAAAAGTACAACCTGAACCTTATTACTGTAAAGCGCATTTACGAAGAAGAACGTAGCGGCCGGGTTTCTGAGGTAGAGCATATTATTGGTGTGCCCCAGGGAGATACGGTTTTATACGATTCAGATGTTATGATCTTGCTGGGCAAAGAGCAGGATGTAAATAAATTCATGGAAGTGAACAAATAAGCCTTTCTTCGCTGTTCTTTCCTAAAATTCTTATATTTTTGTGATTGATGAGGGCTTTATCCGGGCATGATTAACTGGTTCTGGAAACATAAAAATCTTTTGCACCGCCTGCCGGTGCTCATGGCGCTGTTAACCGGCCTCATGTTTACGGCTATGCCCGCCGGTAAATCTTATGCTGCTGGTAAAAGCTTTTCTGTAACGCAGCTACAAAAAGATCATAAATCAGCAACAGGACAGGAACTGCCGGTTTTTGAACCTGGCTGCACTGCTTTGGCACAGGTTGCCCCTGTTCAGTTCTTTTTTCTTCAGCAGGTGCCCATTCCTGCTTTTACCCCCCTGGTAGAAATAGTTAACCTGGCGCCGGCAAGCATGCCCCGCCCGATAAACCGCTTACATCGTACGCTGTTTACGCAAATTATCTCGCCCAACGCCCCCTAGTGTTTGCGGGCCTCCCCGGCTTACATGCGGCAAGCGTACAGCTGCTGCGAAAAGCCATCGCATTAAAATAATTTACCCCTTACTATTTCTATAACCTAAATTCATGAACAACAAAGGTTTAGTAGTGGCGCTTACCATTGTGGTAACGGCGCTATGCTTGTACTATCTTTCTTTTACCTTCGTTTCCCGGCAGGTGCAGCAGGATGCAACTGCCCACGCTACACTGCCCGATGGTAGCATCAGCTATGCTAAAAAGCAGAACTATCTGGATTCTGTATGGCACGAGCCAGTGTACAATTTTCTTGGAGCAGAGTACACCTATAAAGAAGTAAAAGAAAACGAACTTAGCCTTGGTCTTGACTTACAGGGCGGTATGAACGTTACCCTGGAAGTATCTCCTGTAGAGGTAATCAAGGGCATGGCCGGCAATCCGGAAGATCAAAATCTGCAGGCAGCGATCAGATATGCTCAGGAACGCCAGAAAGATAGCCAGAGCAGCTTTGTGGAGCTGTTCTACGAAGGTTGGCAACAAAGCGCAGGCGGCCGTCGCCTGGCCGATATGTTTGCGACCGCTGCAACCCGCAATACCATCTCCATTAATGCTTCAGATGATGAAGTAGTGCGCGTGCTGAACGAGCAGGTAGAAAGTGCTATTGAGCGTTCGTTCCAGATTCTGCGTACACGTGTAGACCGTTTTGGTACTTCGCAGCCTAACATTCAGCGGCTGCAGGGTGAAACAGGACGTATTCTGGTAGAGCTGCCAGGTGTAGACAACCCGGAGCGGGTGCGCAAGCTGTTGCAGGGAACTGCCAAGCTGGAGTTTCTGGAAGTGGTGGAAATTCAGGAATATTTTCAAACGCTAACAGCTATCAATAGCTTGCTGGTGGAGGAAAACCGCGGCAATGCAGCTGTAGCAACAACCACTACGGCTCCTGCCCAGACAACTACTAACGACACAACAGGCACTGTTGCCACTACAGATACTACAGCAGCCGATACTGACCTGGCCAGCCAGCTGGCTACGGCAGATACTACTGCTTCTGCCGATTCGCTGAACACGCAGGTTTCTCCGCTCTTTGCCTTAAACCGTACGCAGGGTGGCCTGATGTACAGCGTGCGCGATACAGCCCAGATCAACCGCATCTTAAAACGGCCTGATGTGCAGGAACTGATTCCTGCCAACTTGAGCTTTGTATGGGATGTAAAAGCTTTTGCACCTGAAACCGGTGGCGAGCAAACCCTGCAGCTTTATGCCGTACAGCGCGAACGTGGTGGCCGTGCGCCACTTACGGGTGAAGTAATTGAAAACGCCCGCCAGGACTTCGACGATCGTGGTCGCCCGGATGTGGTGATGGTCATGAATACAGAAGGTGCCCGCACCTGGAAGCGCCTCACCGGTAACAACATCGGACAACGCGTGGCCATTGTACTTGATAACTATGTATACTCTGCACCAGTTGTGCAGGGCGAAATTCCTGGTGGTATCTCTTCCATCAGCGGTAATTTTGAAGTGGAAGAAGCCAAAGACCTTGCCAATATTCTGGAAGCAGGTGCACTGCCTGCTCCGGCTAAAATTGTAGAAGAAGCCATTGTAGGTCCTTCACTGGGTCAGCAGGCACAGTCTCAGGGTATTCTTTCTATTGTGGCTGGTTTGGGCATGGTGGTGCTCTTTATTATAGCCTATTATGCCAAAGGCGGTCTGGTGGCAAACATTGCCCTGCTGTTCAACATCTTCTTTATCTTTGGTATTCTTGCCAACCTTGGTGCTGCGCTTACCCTGCCGGGTATTGCAGGTATTGTGCTTACCATTGGTATGTCTATCGATGCCAACGTACTGATCTTTGAGCGTATCAAGGAAGAGCTGGGCAATGGCCTGAGCATGAAGGCGGCCATTAAAAAGGGTTATGAAAAAGCCTACAGCTCTATCATAGATGCCAACGTAACTACCCTCTTGGTAGCCATTGTACTGTATGTGCTTGGCCAGGGGCCGGTAAAAGGTTTTGCCATTACCCTGATTGTAGGTATTCTCTGCTCGCTATTTACGGCCGTTTTGATTACCCGTGTAATTGTTGGATGGATGACAGCCAAAGGCGAAGCCAGCAGCATGTCTTTTGATACCGCATTCTCGCGCAACCTCTTTAAGAATGTGAACATAGACTTTATGGGCATGCGCAAGAAAGCTTATATGTTCTCGGGTATTGTCATTGTACTGGGTCTGGTTGCCCTGGTGGTTAATGGTGGCCTAAACATGGGTGTTGACTTTACCGGTGGCCGTACTTATGTGGTAAGTTTCGACGAGCCGGTAGCACCTACTGAGATCAAGTTAGCTCTTTCGGACGATTTTGGCGGTGCCGGTACGGAGGTAAAGACCTACGGTGCTAACAACGTACTGAAGATTACCACCAGTTACCTGATGGATATGGAAGCGGAAGAAACCGATCAACAGGTAGAAACAGCCCTGGTCCGCGGCATTGAAGAAGCTACTGGTAAGCAATATGTACCAGGTAATAGCGTAGCTTCTGCAGCAAACCAGTTTTCAATCGTGAGCTCTTCTAAGGTGGGTGCCTCTATTGCAGACGATATTAAAGAAGCCTCCTGGGAAGCTGGACTGTTCTCGCTCCTGATCATGTTTATTTACATCTTAATTCGTTTTAGTGGCTGGCAGTACAGTGCGGGTGCTATTCTGGCACTGGTACATGACGTGTTAATTGTACTGGGTGCTTTTGCCATTGCCGATGCACTGGGCATGACATACGAGGTAGACCAGGTGTTTGTGGCAGCCATCCTGACGGTTATAGGTTACTCTATCAACGATACGGTGGTAGTATTTGACCGTATTCGAGAAGAAGTGGGTAATCGCTTTGCCAAAACTACCATGCTGAGAAACTTTAACGGGGCCATCAACAGCACCCTGAACCGTACCATGATGACTTCACTGACTACTTTGGTGGTGGTGCTCATCCTGTTCCTGTTTGGCGGTGAGGTATTAAGAGGATTCTCTTTTGCCCTGTTGGTTGGTATATTGGTAGGTACTTATTCTTCTATCTTTATTGCCTCTCCAATTGCAGCAGACTTCCTGGCGCGCAAAGAGGAAGTAACAGAGGCAGGCAAACCTGTAGCTCGTCAAAAAGCTTAATCAGATTTAAACTTTAAGCACATTAATTGATAAAGCTGCTCCGGAAAAGGAGCAGCTTTTTTTTGCCGCTTCGGGCTCACCCTTTTTGTATTTATGGGAGGACAGATGAGTGCTTCTTTAACTTTTCTCCATACGCATTGGCGGGCCTATCCTGAAATCGTTTGCAGGGGGAGTGGGCATATAAAATATTGGATAATGCCTGATCAACAGGCAATTTTTTCTTTACAACTGTATTTTTACCCTATGCATCTGTTAAATTGATGCCGTGATTCAAGTGTTATGATGGAAAATGCCTTACAACAATTGTCTGCCGTATTGGAAGGCGATTTATTCTATAATGAAACCATGCGGAGGCTGTATGCCACTGATGCCTCTGCTTTTCGTGAAATGCCACTGGCGGTGGCGTTGCCCAAGACAGAAGCAGATATACAACAGCTGGTAAATTTTGCAGCACAACATAAAACCTCCCTTATTCCACGTACGGCCGGCACCTCGCTGGCTGGTCAGGTGGTGGGGGGTGGTATTGTGGTAGATGTTTCCAAGCATTTTACTAAGATTCTGGAGGTAAATCCCCAAGAGCGCTGGGTGCGTATTCAGCCGGGTGTGGTGCGCGATGAACTGAATCTTCACCTAAAGCCCCATGGCTTGATGTTTGCCCCGGAAACCTCTACAGCCAACCGCTGTATGGTAGGCGGCATGGTTGGTAATAACAGCTGTGGCTCAAACTCTATTATCTATGGCAGTACCCGCGAACACCTGCTGGAGGTACGGGGCTTTTTAGCCGATGGCAGCGAAACAGTTTTTGGGCCCCTTAGCCAGGAGGAGTTCGAGGCCAAGCGCAGGGGCGAAAACATCAGTGGTCCGCTGGAGATAAGCATTTACGAGACTGTAAATCGGCTGCTGAGCAATCCAGCCAATGTAGAGGAAATCAGAAGGGAGTTTCCAAAGCCTAATATACCGCGCCGTAATACGGGTTATGCCCTGGATATGCTGCTTAACTGCCAGCCGTTTACGCCAGCAGGCGAGCCTTTCAATTTTTGCAAGCTTATTGCCGGCTCAGAAGGAACGCTCCTGTTCATGACCGAGCTAAAGCTGAACCTGGTATCGCTACCACCGCCCGTTAGCGGACTGCTGTGTGTGCATTGTCATTCTATAGATGAATCGCTGCGTACTAACCTGGTAGCCCTTAAATACGCACCCTTTGCCTGCGAGCTCATTGATAATTATATACTGGAATGTACCAAGGCTAATATTGAACAGCGTCAGAACCGCTTCTTTATCCAGGGCGATCCGGGGGCACTGCTGGTGGTTGAACTTACCGGCCAAACGGTAGCAGAGGTAGAACAGAAAGCGGCAGCCCTGGAGGCCGATCTGCGCAGAGAAGGCTATGGCTACCACTATCCCCTGGTGATGGGCGAAGATATTAAACGGGTATGGACCTTACGCAAAGCAGGTCTTGGCCTGCTCTCTAATATAAAAGGAGATGCAAAGCCTGTACCCGTTATTGAAGATACGGCAGTAGATGTACAGGAATTACCCGAATACATTCTCGAATTCAATGAAATGCTGAGAGGCTATGGCCTGTTCTGCGTGCATTATGCCCATGCCGGCAGTGGTGAGTTGCACCTGCGGCCAATTCTCAACCTGAAGACCGAAGAAGGCAACAGGCTTTTTCGCACGGTAGCAGAAGAAACGGCAAAGCTGGTGAAGAAGTACAAGGGCTCCCTCAGTGGCGAACATGGCGATGGCAGACTGCGGGGCGAGTTTATACGGTTTATGATCGGTGAGCATAACTATGGATTGCTCAAGGAGATCAAAAAAACCTGGGATCCTGAAAATATCTTTAATCCGGGCAAGATCGTCGACACGCCCTCCATGAATGATAGCCTGCGTTACTGGCCTAATCAGGAGGTGCCTGAGTTTGAGACAATATTTGACTGGAGCGAGACAGACGGCATCATACGGGCTGCAGAGCTTTGTAACGGCTCTGGTGACTGCCGCAAAAGCCAGCTGATGGGCGGTACCATGTGTCCCAGCTTTATGGCTACCCGTAACGAAAAAGATACCACACGCGCCCGGGCCAATATGCTGCGCGAAATGCTGCAGAACTCCAACAAGCCAAACCGTTTCAACCACGAGGAAATTAAGGAGGTGATGGAGCTGTGCATCAGCTGCAAAGGTTGCAAAGCAGAGTGCCCCAGCAACGTAGATGTTGCAAAGTTAAAAGCAGAGTGGCAACAGCAGTATTACGATGCCAATGGTGTGCCCGCCCGCACAAAGCTGATTGCCAATTTTAACCGCAGCAATGCCATGGCCTCGGTATTGCCAGCTGTTTATAATGCCTTTACAGGAAAGCATACAGTAGGAAGGCTTATGCGCAAGGCCATGGGTTTTGCACCGGAGCGTAGTTTACCCAGGCTGCATGATACTACCTGGCGCAGCTGGTTCAAGAAAAATGCGGCTGCACTCAATGCCAGCTTAAATGGCAACCGCAAGGGTAAGGTCATGCTCTTCTGCGATGAATTTACTAACTATAGTGATGTACCCATTGGGCAGACGCTCTGTCGCCTGCTGAGTAAGTTGGGCTATGAGTTGGTAATGCCTCAGCACGAAGAAAGCGGCCGCACCTGGCTCAG
>JASLAE010000147.1 GCA_030147305.1 Cesiribacter sp. | reverse complement strand
AATGTTTTGATCCACAGTATGGTGACAGACCGTTGAACAGGGCGATCCAGAAATACCTGGAAGATCCGGTAGCGGAAGAGATTTTGAAAGGAGAAGTATCTGAAGGCGACACCATTGTAGCTGATTACGATGGTAAGAGTGAAACTCTTTCTTTCACTACTACAGCTAAAAAAGTATCTTAACATAATTTATTTATAATAAAAAGGCATTGGTGAGACCAATGCCTTTTTTGTTGCCATTGTAGTTACACGCCACAGCGTGTGCCTGTTTTACATTAACTTAGATACTTTGATAGTATCTTATTAAATATAAAGACCTCCTCAAAAGTATTATACAAAGGGGCAGGTGCTACACGGATTGCATCAGGTTCCCGCCAGTCGGCTATTACCCCTTCTTCTGAAATCTGTTCAAACAGCTGTTTGCCTCCTTGCTTTACCAGCAGAGATAACTGGCTGCCTCTCTCATCCGGATTTGCAGGTGTGATGATCTGGATAGCTTTTTCTACGGCAGGATTGTTCTTAAGTAAGAATTCCAGATAGCCGGTAAGCTTTTTACTTTTAATGGTAATGGCTTCTATGCCAGCCTCATCAAATATGTCTAGAGCAGCTTTGTGCGCTGCCATGAGCAGAATGGGTGAATTTGCCAGTTGCCATCCGTCAGCGCCATACATAGGTTTGAAGCCTTTCTTCATCTGAAAACGATCATCCTCGTTATGGCCCCACCATCCGGCAAAACGGGGTAATTGCGTGTTGTCTGCATACCGTTCATGAATAAAAGCCCCTGCTACTCCACCCGGACTGGAATTGAGGTACTTATAGGTGCACCACACGGCAAAATCTACATTCCACTGGTGCAGGTGCATCATGATGTTGCCGGCAGCATGTGCTAAGTCGAACCCAACAAAAGCTCCTGCTTTTTGCCCCGCTTTTGTAATGGCTTGCATATCAAACACCTGCCCGGTGTAGTAGTTCAGCCCACCCATCATTACCAGTGACAGTTCCTGGCTATGCTGCTCAATTGTTTGTACTATATCTTCTGTTCGTAATGTACACTCCCCTGCTCTGGGCTGTATTTCAATAATTGCCTCATCAGGATTATAGCCATGGTACCGCACCTGTGATTCCAGTGCATACTGGTCGGAAGGGAAAGCTCCTTTTTCAGTAATTATTTTGAACCGTTTTCCGGAAGGCTGATAAAAGGATACCAGCATCAAGTGAAGATTGGTGGTAAGATTATTCATCACAATTACTTCATGCGGTAAAGCCCCTACCAGCCTGGCTACAGGTTCCTTGAATTGCTTGTGATAGGTAAGCCATGGTTGCTCTCCATTAAAATGACCTTCTACAGCCAGATGTTGCCACTTCTCCAGTTCTTTACCAATGGCGTCGCTTACGGTTTTGGGTTGTAACCCCAAGGAATTACCACAGAAATAAATCACCTCTTTGTTATCTTGCTGAGGAATGTAAAAATGTTGCCGGTATTTATTTAATAGATCTTCTGCATCTGCCTGTCGGGCAAAAGCTAATGTATTTTCAAACATAAATTGTTGAGTATGCAATGGAAATAAAATGAGAATAAACCCAGACTTACGCATCCGAACAGATAAGGATTGATTTTATGAGGCTAAATTTCAGCCCGGCAAAATGCTATTGCTTATCTAATATGCCAATCTTAGGAATAACCTGAATCAGAAAGCGTTTGTTTCGGGTTTCTTGAGTACCTCTATAACGGCCGGCACCATAAAAGCCACTTCCGGCTATTATTACTTCAAACGTGTTTCTGTCGAATGTTACCCCGTTGCTCTCCCAGAATTTATATAAAGCCAGTGCCCGCTGATAACTTAAGCCGTAAGTGAAATCACGTTCACTGGTGTTTTTCCACAAATCTTTAGGATTAGTATACCGGGCAGCCATTCCTTCGATAATGACAATATACCTCACCGGTTGATCTGTTTTGATGTTTTTAATGGTGTTGGTCAGTTTCTCCCCTGCTTCTTTCAGGTCATTGTAATAGCCGGGAGCAATATCGGACTTTCCGGACCTGAAGGCAATATCCAGTTTTAACTCGTGTCGCCGGTTAAGGGAATCAAAGCGGAAGTACTCCCCTTCCAGGGCACTTAAAGCCACTTCTATTTCACGTATTTTCTGATACTGATTAGCCAGTACAATTAATTCACTTTGCCGGTCCTGAAACAGCTTGTAGCTTAATATGAACAAAGCCAGCATAACTATGAACAATGCGGTCATTAGATCCGCATAGCTGGCCCAGAAGATATTAGTACTTTTGCTTTTCATGCGCTCATAAATCTGGCCAAAAGGAATCCGATGAAGGCGGCAAGGGCAGTGCCATAAAAAATGGTGCTGATGTAAACGAATATTTTGAAAGCCTGGGAATTGATAAAGTCTTTCTTGTTTAACTCTGCAGGCAATACTTCACGAATTATGGTTTGTGCAGGTTCTGATTTAGCAATAGGCGGCTGATTGACCAGTTGTGCAGCAAAGCGGTAATTTTCGCGGCTATTGTTAAGTTGTTCTATCTCTGACTTGAGTGAATCTATTTG
>JASLAE010000141.1 GCA_030147305.1 Cesiribacter sp. | reverse complement strand
GTGGTCGGTGTGCAGGACAGTGCCCTTTATACGCCAGTAAACTTCAGACGCTATCTGTACATGAGCCAGGAGCTGCAGAAGGTTAAGGGCATTAATGCAGTACTTTCTTTACCACTACTGCCCCGGCTTGTCCGCAACGACTCCCTGCGCAACTTTCAGCCAGAACCCATTTTCACCGAAATTCCAGACCAGCAGGCACAGCTGGACAGCCTGCTGCAGCAGGCCCTGGATCAGCGCATCTACAGCCGGCAGCTGATTAACCCTGCAAACGGCGCTACCTTAATCATCCTGACGGTGGACATGAAAGTGATCAATTCCCCAGATCGTCAGCGTTTGATAAATGATATTGTTATGATATCAGATCTTTTTGAAGAGAATACTGGCATTAGCGTACACCATGCCGGTCTTCCTTTTGTACGGGCGGTCATGACGGGTAAGGTACAGCAGGAGCTTAAACTTTTCCTGTTTCTGTCTGTGCTGGTCACGGCCATCATCCTTTTTGTGTTTTTCCGGTCAATCAAGGCAGTGGTTTTCCCCCTGGTTGTGATTCTGGTCATGATTATCTGGTCCTTGGGCACACTGGTACTGTTGGGCTATAAAATCACCTTGCTCACTGGGCTTATTCCACCTATTATTGTGGTCATAGGCATTCCAAACTGCATTTATCTGTTAAATAAATATCATCAGGAATATCTAAGGACCGGCGATCAGCAGCGTTCCCTTGCGCATATCATCGGGCGGATTGGCTTTGTTACCCTCATTACCAATTTTACAACAGCCATTGGTTTTCTGGTACTGCTTACCACCGGTATTGTGGTTCTGCAGGAATTTGGTATCGTGGCAGGCCTTAATATCCTGGCAACTTTTGTGGTAAGCATTATTCTTATTCCAGCCATTTTCTCCTACCTGCCTGCACCTAAAGCGCGCCATTTGCGCCACCTCGAGAGCCGGCGGCTGGACAAAGTGCTTACTACTTTCGATGTAGTAATTCACCGACACCGTTTTAGAATTATGGCTATCACAGCTGCGGTGGTAGCTGTTTCGCTGATCGGGGTCTGGCAAATAGAGTCTAATGCTTTTATGGTGGATGATATCCCCGAAGACAGCACTGTAAAACAGGATCTCATCTTTTTTGAGAAGAATTTTGGTGGGGTCATGCCACTTGAGCTGGTTGTAAATACTGGCAGACCCAGAGGCATGATGAACCTGAATACCCTGCAGCAGGTAGATTCATTACAGCGGTTTCTGGCTGCCCGACCCGAATTAACGCCGCCTATCTCAATCATCAGTTTCTTAAAGGCCAGCCGACAGGCCTTTTATAAGGGCAACCCCAGCTTTTATGAGCTGCCTACCAGCCGTGAAAGGGCTTTTCTGCTCCCCTATCTGCAGAATAATCCGGATGTTCGCCGGCTCTCCGGCAGTTTTATGGATTCTACCGGCCAAAAGATGCGCGTATCCCTTAAAATGGCAGATGTTGGTTCGCAGCGCATGAATGCCCTTATCAACGATGTTATTCAACCGCAAATCAACAGCCTGTTTCCCGATAGCCTGGGAATAGATGTCAAGATTACGGGTACCACCCTGCTCTTTATCAAAGGAAACCAGTTTCTGATTCAGAACCTGCGGAGCAGCCTGATCATTGCCATTGTAGCAATCGCTCTTATCATGGCCCTGCTTTTTCGCAATGGCCGCATGATCGTGATTTCGCTTATACCCAACATGGTTCCCCTGATCGTTACCGCCGGGTTAATGGGCTTTTTTGGTGTGCCCCTTAAACCCAGTACGGCGCTTATCTTCAGCATTGCTTTTGGTATATCCGTAGATGATTCTATTCACTTTCTGGCCAAGTATCGCCAGGAACTCATTTCCCAAAAGTATTTTGTAGCCAAAGCCATCAGCATAAGCCTCAGAGAAACCGGATCGAGCATGATCTATACTTCCGTGGTGCTATTCTTTGGCTTCATCATCTTCGCCTTCTCCGAATTTGGCGGTACCGTAGCCCTCGGCATGCTCACCTCTACCACCCTCCTGCTGGCCATGTTCACCAACCTGCTGCTGCTGCCAGCGCTGCTGCTGGTTTTTGATTCTGGTAAGTATGAACGTGATAGAAAGGCACTCATAGAGCACTACGACGAATTCTATGTAGAAACAGAAGATGAAGAAATTGATGTAAATATGTTAAAAGTAGATCCGGACATAGATTCCCCTCCAAAATCATAAGTAATCGGCTGCCATCAATGATCGTAAAAACCCATGGCAGGCAACCTGACTCCTTCCCGGTATCTTTACATTATAAGTATTTAGCCTGCTGCTTCTGCCTGCTTTAGCCTTCTAAAGAAAAAGGATTTGCCTATATTTGCATTTCTTTGAATTTACGCAGCTATGGCTCTTAAATATCCTGAATACAAAGGCATTAATTATGCCGCAATAGCCGACGATATCCTCGCTTACTGGCGGGAGAATAGCATTTTCCAGAAGTCAGTCGACGAGCGGGAAGGCTCTCCTACCTTTACCTTTTTCGAAGGTCCACCTTCTGCCAATGGCACCCCGGGCATTCACCATGTAATGGCCCGTACCGTAAAAGATATATTTTGCCGCTACAAGACCATGCAGGGCTTTCAGGTTAAGCGTAAAGGCGGCTGGGACACCCATGGCCTGCCTATTGAGCTACAGGTAGAAAAGGAACTGGGCATTACCAAAGTTGATATTGGCAAGAAAATTTCTGTTGAGGAATATAACCAGAAGTGCCGTGAGGCGGTCATGAAGTTCAAAGACCAGTGGAACGACCTTACCGAGCGTATGGGCTACTGGGTAGATCTGGACAATCCTTATATCACTTTTGAACCACAGTACATCGAGAGTCTCTGGAGCCTGCTAAAGAAGCTTTACGACAAAGGGCTGCTCTACAAAGGCTATACCATACAGCCTTACTCACCGGCTGCCGGTACCGGCCTAAGTTCGCACGAGCTAAACCAGCCCGGCACCTATAAAAACATAAAAGATGTTTCTGTTACGGCCCTGTTTAAGCTAAAGGATACTGAGCAGGATTATATCATGGCCTGGACTACCACGCCCTGGACACTTCCTTCCAATAACTCATTGGCAGTGGGTAAAAAAATTACTTATGCCAAGGTAGCCACCTTTAATCCTTATACTTATGCGCCTATCAATGTAATTCTGGCCAAAGATCGTTTGACTGTTTATCTGCAGGAGAAGGCAAAAGATCTGCCCTTAGAAGATTACAAAGAAGGTGACAAGCTTGTTCCCTGGAAGGTAATAGCAGAAATACCAGGCAGTGAGCTTGTAGGTCTCGCTTATGAGCAACTTATGCCCTATGTCACTTTGCCAGCACCAGCCTTTACCGTACTGGAAGGAGATTTCGTGACAACCGAAGATGGTACCGGTGTGGTACACCTGGCACAGGCTTTTGGTGCCGATGACTATCGTGTAAGCATTGCCAACAATGTTCCGGGCATCTTTGTAACAGACGAAGAAGGCAAGCAAATGCCTGCCGTAGACAAGCAGGGCCGTTTCGTAAAAGAAATGGGTGATCTGGCCGGGCGTTATGTGAAAGAAGAATTCTATGCCGATCTGGACCGCAGTACCGAAGGCTTTAAGTCTACGGATGTTTACATCGCCATTAAGCTTAAAGAAGAAGGCAAGGCTTTTCGGGTAGAGAAGTATGAGCACAGCTATCCTCATTGCTGGCGTACCGATAAACCTATTTTATATTATCCGCTGGAGAGCTGGTTTATTAAAACAACCGCTTACAAAGAGCAGCTGGTGCGCCTTAACCGCACCATTAACTGGAAGCCCGAAAGCACAGGTATAGGCCGCTTTGGCAACTGGCTGGAGAACCTGGTTGACTGGAACCTGAGCCGCAGCCGCTATTGGGGTACTCCGCTACCGATCTGGCGCACCGAAGATAAGAAAGAAGAAAAATGCATTGGCTCGCTGGCAGAACTGAAAGCCGAGGTAGACAAAGCCATTGCAGCAGGCATACAGCAAAAGCCCATCGAAAGCGATTTTGATCCACACCGTCCGTTTGTAGATGAGGTATACCTGGTGAGCGATAGCGGCAAGCAGATGTTCCGCGAGCAGGACCTGATTGATGTCTGGTTCGACTCCGGTGCTATGCCTTATGCGCAATGGCACTGGCCATTTGAGCAGCAGGATGTGCTGAAAGATAATTTCCCCGCAGATTTTATTGCTGAGGGGGTAGATCAGACCCGGGGCTGGTTCTTTACCCTGCACGCCCTGGCTGTTATGCTTTTTGATGATGTTGCCTTCAAGAATGTAATTGCGAACGGTCTGGTGCTGGACAAGAACGGCAACAAGATGAGCAAGCGCCTGGGCAATGCCATCGACCCCTTTAAAACCCTGGACCAGTATGGTCCGGATGCTACCCGCTGGTACATGATTGCCAATGCCAACCCATGGGACAATCTTAAGTTCGATCTGGACGGCATTCTGGAAGTGCAGCGACGTTTCTTTGGCACCCTGCATAACACTTACAACTTCTTCGCCCTCTATGCCAACCTGGATAACTTTACCTATTCAGAAGCAGAAGTACCGCTTGCCCAACGTACCGAAAGTGATCGGTGGATCCTAAGCCGGCTTAACAGCCTGATCATAGAAGTTGAGCGTGCCTTTAATGACTATGAGCCAACCAAAGCTGCGCGGGCTATTCAGGACTTCACCATAGATGATCTGAGTAACTGGTATGTTCGCCTTAACCGTAAGCGCTTCTGGAGAGGAGACTATACAGAAGACAAGCGTGCTGCTTATCAGACCCTCTATGAGTGCTTATTGACCATCACGCAGCTGGCAGCACCTATTGCACCTTTCTATACCGATTTGCTTTACCGTAACCTGAATGGCGTCAGTGGCAAAGGCAAAGAAGAAAGTGTGCATCTGGCTCTTTTTCCAAAGGCAGATCATGGCCGCATCGATACTGGGCTGGAGGATCGTATGCACAAGGCCCAGATTGTTTCTTCGCTGGTGCATTCACTGCGCAAGAAAGAGAAGATAAAAGTACGTCAGCCGCTAAGTCGCATACTAATTCCCATCTTGCAAGCCAAGGAAAAAGATCAGATTAGTGCTGTAGAAGACCTTATTCTGAATGAAGTTAATGTGAAGCACATCGAGTACATCGATGATACGGCAGGCATCCTGGTGAAGCAGATCAAGCCTAATTTTGCACGGCTGGGCAAAGAGTATGGTCCTCGCATGAAGGAAATTACTGCAGCTGTGGCAAAGTTTGAGCAGGCAGATATCAATACCATTGAAAGGGACGGAGTCTATCCACTCAGCCTCAGCCAGGGTGATCCCATTGCCCTAACGCTGGAAGATGTGCTGATCACTTCTCAGGACATTCCAGGTTGGTCTGTAGCTACAGAAGAAGGCATTACCGTAGCACTGGATATGCAGATTTCTGATGAACTCCGTCAGGAAGGAATCGCAAGGGATCTGGTAAACCGCCTTCAGAATCTGCGGAAGGATATGGGACTGGAAGTACAGGATAAGATCAATATCACCGTAGAGCGTGGCGAAGAGCTGGTAAATGCAGCCCTGGAAGCTAATAAAGAATATATTTGTACTGAGACTCAGGCACTACAGCTAAACTTCATCGATCAGTTGATTGATGGCAAGTTGCTGGAGATGGATGATGTGCAGTTAAGGGTACAGGTAGAGCAGGTATAAACGATTATTTGTTTACATAGACAAAAAGCGAGTGGTTCATTCCTCTCGCTTTTTTATTGCTGCATGTATGTGGCTTGTTAAATACAGCTAGCTCCCGGCCTAATATGGAACAGTGCCATCATGGCGTTGACTAGGAACGCTTGATTTCTTTTCTGGAGTTTGCGCTACTGCGGTATTGGTCTCGCTTTTATTCTTTTCCTGTTCTTGTGTAATTTCTTGTTTATGTTCCTGCCCTTGTACCTCTTGATGAGTTGGTACCTCACTTATACTTTGTTCACAAGCAAAAAACATGGGAGCAAACAGACCTGCTGTCAATAGCATTGATAGCTTTTTTGATAATAATTTGTAGCCGTACATGATAGGAAAAAATAGTCGTGTTCATGAAAACTGGTACTTAGATGTTCGAAGTAGGCTCGCAGTAATTAATCACCAGATTAGGCAACTATAGCTGCACACATAAAGAAGCACCCTGCATATTGGAAGACCACATCTTAGGAAGATGCTATAGAAGCTCTATCAGCTACAAAAAAGG
>JASLAE010000139.1 GCA_030147305.1 Cesiribacter sp. | reverse complement strand
ATAACTTCCAGCGAGCTGGAAACCCACTACCTGGCGGGCGGTAATGTGCCCACGGTAATCAAAGCCCTTATCTCTGCCGATAAAGCAAACATACGGCTTACTTTCAAACAGGCTACCGCCATTGACCTGGCAGGTCGCGATGTGTTTGAGGCGGTACAGATCTCGGTTAACCCCAAAGTGATCAATACCCCTTCGGTGGCTGCGGTAGCCCAGGATGGCATTCAGCTGGTAGCCAAAGCCAGGGTTACAGTACGGGCCAACATAGCACAGCTGGTCGGTGGTGCCGGCGAAGAAACCATCCTTGCCCGGGTAGGGGAAGGCATTGTTACCTCTATTGGTTCGGCTGTATCGCATAAGGCTGTGCTCGAAAATCCTGATAAAATAAGTAAGCTGGTGCTGCAGCGCGGCCTGGATGCCGGAACTGCTTTTGAAATTCTGTCCATTGACATTGCCGATATAGATGTAGGAACCAACATTGGTGCAAAACTGCAGATAGACCAGGCCAATGCCGACTTAAAAGTGGCAGAAGCCAGGGCAGAAGAACGCCGTGCCATGGCCGTAGCGCAGGAGCAGGAAATGAAAGCCAAGTCTCAGGAGGCGCGCGCGCATGTGATCCAGGCAGAAGCAGAGGTGCCCCTGGCCCTTGCAGAAGCCTTCCGCAGCGGCAACCTGGGCGTGATGGACTATTACCGCATGCAGAATATCCAGGCCGATACCGATATGCGCCAAAGCATTAGCGGTGATGATCAGCAGGGTTCCAGCGAGATAGGCCGCCGCAGAGATCGTGATAAAGATGAATAATCAATCATCAACATAATCATCATAAAAAAACCGCAGCTGTAAAGTCTGCGGTTTTTTTATGATGATAATTCTAACTGTCGCAGCTGTCTACGACTGGGGTTAAATGTGCAACGGGGATGTCGTGCTATGTTGCCTTTAAATACCGATCGATTGTCGGGTAGACCAGATCTCGTACAGCGGTTCTCCCTTACTGCTTAAACCGCTGTGGTGCCATTTCCCATCCTTTAGTTCGAAATTGAATATTAAACTGGCACCGACACGGGTGTTATCTCTGGAAAAGAAGTCTATATTTTCAGTATACTTTCCATTTTCTGTGGTGTAAGTGCCACCTCCTGTACCAAAAAACTCGCCGGTTTCGCTATTGTAGGCAATCCATTGAAAGCGGGTGCCAGATAAGATCTTCATGGTCTTGCGGGCGCCCGGTGTCATACTCACCATCTCATTATCCCGCTGGCGACCCGTAATCAGCCAGGCACCTTTTAAAGCACCAGGTGTTCCGCTATCTAGCTTTTCCCAGGTTGCATTTGAAATGTTCAGCGTATTTTCCCCCAGCCTGAGCGGAAAAGTGCTTTGGGTATTGATAAGTTGTGTATCCTGGGTGTTGAACTCCCATCGCAAAGCAAGGGAACCATCGCTGTTAAGGCTCCATTTACCGCCTTCCGTGCTGATAAATTCCGGCTTATCTGTTTTATAATAGGTAATAGAGAAATGATCGTCTTCCATGATCCAGAGTCCCTGCGTACCATCTGTATTGGTCATTTTCCAGGCACCAATTAACTGTTCGGCAGTAGCAGGTTGCGTTTGCTGAATGTGAGGAAGGAGGGTTAAGAGTAGAAGATAGAGTATCATCTGAAAAAATATTTTGATTTACTGTTAAGATAATGAATGTATTGGTAATTTATAAATAGCTGGAATGTTGTAAACAGGCTCAAGCGCAATGTACCAGATCATGAAATTAGTCTGTTGTGCTTAGTTTTTTTGTGATAACAGGGTGGAGCCTCATGTTTTTCTTTTGAGTGGAATGCCCCAGCCTGCCTTGTTAACATAAATCCTGCCGATATCGAAAATTTTAGAATATTTTATCCAGATGTAAAGGAGCCAACAGGTGTGCTCCTATTACACAGGAAGCCTTCAGGAGGCAAAAAAAAGAAGGCTGCCCCTCAAGACAGCCTTCTATACATTTATAACTCAATTTTAAAATTAGCTTAAACTCTTTCCAGGATAATAGCAGAAGCGCCGCCGCCGCCATTGCAGATGCCAGCAGCACCTAAATGGGCATCGCGCTGGTTGAGCACCGACACAAGGGTAGCCATGATTCTGGCACCGCTTGCGCCCAGTGGATGGCCCAGGGCTACAGCACCACCATGTACATTCACCTGCTCTACATCAAGCTCCATTTTCTCGATGTTAGCCAGGGCTACTGCGGAAAAGGCTTCGTTGATTTCGTAATAATCAATATCATTTTTGCTCACCCCTGCCATTTTCAAAGCCCTTGGAATAGCCAGGGATGGAGATGTGGTAAACCAGATTGGATCCTGCTCAGCATCGCCAAAGCCCCGGATTTTTGCCAGGGGCTTAATGCCCAGTGCATCGGCTTTTTCTTTGCTCATCAGCACCATGGCAGCGGCACCATCATTAAGGGTAGAGGCGTTAGCTGCCGTTACGGTGCCTTCTGTAGAGAATACAGGCTTAAGGCCGGCTATCTTATCGAAAAGTACATTCGTATACTCCTCATCAACATTCATGATGATAGGGTCGCCTTTGCGTTGTGGGATTTCCACAGGTACCACTTCGTCTTTAAAGTAGCCTTTTTCCCAGGCCTCAGCAGCACGTCTGTATGATTTTACAGCATACTCGTCCTGTGCTTCACGGCTGATCCGCATTTCTTTGGCCGTATTATCGGCGCAGTTACCCATTGGGAACTTGTAATAGACCTCGTACAAACCATCCTTGGCCAGACCGTCTAACAGTTCGCCATGACCGAATTTATAGCCCCAGCGTGCATTAGGTGCATAAAAAGGAATGTTGGTCATGCTTTCCATGCCGCCAACGACTACCACATCGTTCTGGCCCAGCATGATAGACTGTGCACCAAACATGGCTGCTTTCATGCCACTGGCACATACTTTATTGATAGTGGTACAGGGTACGTTATAACCAAGACCTGCTCCAATGGCTGCCTGACGGGCAGGGGCCTGACCCAGGTTGGCTGAAATCACATTCCCCATAAAAACTTCATCTACTTCTTTGCCTTCTACACCAGCTTTTTGCAGCGCAGCCTTGATGGCAATGGCGCCAAGCTGAGTAGCGGTGAGGCTGGCAAGTTTACCGCCAAAGCTTCCGATGGGCGTGCGTACAGCCGATACAATGTATGCTTCTTTCATTTCTTCAGAAATTTATTAGTTTTAAATAAGTCTTCAGGAACCGCCATCAGCTGGCTTTTCAGGCTCGAAGGTGTAGCTACCATCATGCCGGTTTCTGTAAAAATTGTGAGTAATCAGATAAAGGGCCAAAATTTAGCAGTTTGCCAGCACCTGCAAAGCATGCATTGTGCAAACAGATACAGGTTTTAAAAAATTCTGCCCCAAGTTACCAAAAAAGTCTCCAGAAAGAAAAAGCCACTGTCAGGAAAATGCCCTGACAGTGGCTTTAAAACGTTTGCATTTCCTTGATTCCTTTTACCAGTCGGGCTTATCGCCCTTTTGCCTGCGGGCGGGCTGACGTTGTTTTTGCTGCAGGTACTGAATTTCGTTGCTCTTCATAGCTTCCAGCATCATCTTGGCCTTTTCAGGGCTGATGTTCATTTCCTGAAGCCGTTTTTCCACATCACCCTGCGGATCACGCGGCTGCATTTCCTGCTCTTCACCTTCTTCTCCCTCGCCGGCTTCCCGCTGTTGCTGCTGCTGTTCTTCAGCTTTTTGCTGATCGCTCTGTTGCTCTTTTTGCTCCCCCTGCTGGTTTAAGTCTTCTTCCGACTGCTCCCCGCCAGCATCTTGTTGCTGTTGCTGGCTCTGCTGATTTTGGTCTTTGTTTTCCTGCTGATCCTGCTTTTGATCTTGTTGTTGCTGTTGTAGCTTTTGGTGCAGGGCCTGTAGTTTAGCATCGTTCGGGTAGCGGCGCAGGCCCTGTTCTACCGTTTGTAATGCCTCCTGTTGTTGCCCTGCAATAAACTGATTTGCCGCTGCATGAAAGGCGCTCTCCGCACCAGATTGCTGCCCCATGGAGAGCAGGGGTAAGCTGCAGCATAGTGCAAACAAGCAGGAAATGACAATCTTGATCTTATTATTTTTGCTATGTTGTTGCATAAGCTCCCCTTAGCATTTATTTAATTTCAATGGGCCGGGCCATAATGGTTTTACCCTTTTCGTTCAGGTATACTATTTCATACGCTCCCGGATAGAGATAAAGTATGGCTTCTGCCTGATCTTTTTGCAGCTCAACCACATCCGCCGGAATACGGTTGCCTTCTTCTTTCTGGTAGAACGCCTGAATCATGCTGGTATTGGCTGGTAAAAGCTCAGAGCTAAAGCGGGTGCGCGTAGCTTCCTTTGTTATTAAGATAGGTTTACGCTGGTTGTGCAGCATATAAAAGTCCGGCCGTTTGTGTTTCACCTGGTAGTGGGGAAGGGCGCTTGTTTTATTCAGATAACGGGGATGGAAAACGGTAATATCCACCTTGCTTGAATAACTCCAGATGGTATCTTCGACATAGGCTACCATGGGTGCCTGTATGTTTTTCATGAGGGTAACTGCCCGGTAGCGCTGATCTTCCATACTCGAATCTGTCCGTTCACTCATGTGCTCCTGGTCAATGGTTAGCGGATTGATGCCGGTAAACTGCCTGAAAAATTCTGCCATGCGGATCCAGGTATCTTCAGTGTTTTCATAAACATGGCTATACCCGGCATAAACGAACAGTTTCTGTTCAGGATTCTTCTGTATCCAACGGGCCAGATTTTGTGCCTGTATTGAATCCCGAAAGCGGTTACAGTATCGTGGGTCCTTGGCTGGGGAGGGGGTACACTTTACCTCAGACTCATAGGCCAGCAAAGTAAATCCCTTCTTCAGTGCCTGTCGCATGAGTTCGCCAAACAGTGGCTCTTTTTGGTAAAAGCCAGATTCATGAACGGGATACCCCCTTTGTTTTAGAAGAGCAGTATCCTTTGCATAAAGCGTTTCGAAGGCAATATGCCGAAAACCCTGTCGGTGTAATTCGTCCAGCAGATTGATGGCAAACGCACGGTGTGAGGGTACGTGATGTGCTTCATTGATCATGACCACCTGATGCTGCGCCAGCTTTACGGGTAGAGCAGTCAGGGCATTTCTCAAATAACTATTCCTGACAAAGGCAGAGTCGATCTTAGGGGCCTGCTTTTTTTCCAGGCGAGGCTTAAAGGCTTTGTCATAATAATAAAGCGCGCTGTCGTAATTTCCTGCAAATGACTGGTAGGTTGCCATGGCCTGGCTGTGGATGTTTACCCCCAGTGGATCGTCTGCAGCAGCCTGTATTTTCCGGAGGCTATCCAAAGGCGCCCGGTAGTTGGCAGGTGATGCTTCCATTGCTTCCTGACTAAGGCTAAAGGCCTGCTGCGCCGGGCTTTGGGCACCGGCCGTAATGGCAAAAAAACTTAAGAAACAGAAAAGAGAGAGATTCTTGCGCATATATTGTTAAGGGAAACTATTGGTCAATTTCAACAATTACGCCAAGCCTGCTCATATAGTCATTATAGGCAGCAATGGTAGAGTCTTGTTGCAGGCTCTGCTTCATTAGCTGCAGTGCGTCGGCATAACGGAATTGACCGTACAATGCATCGGCCCTGGCTTTTTGTTGTTTTGCCCATTCCGAGGGGGTAATCTTTGGCTGTTCTTCAGGCTTGTCCTCTTCTTCCTTTTTCTCCGGATCTTCCTGCTGTTCCTGTAGGCGCTGCCAGGCAAGCTCGTAATTATGCCGTGCAGTCGTATTGGTAGGATCGGCCTTTAGCGCTTCTTTGAAATACTGCATGGCATCCTGCAACTTCTTCTCATCATTGCTGGCAAGATAGCCCAACTGCTGCAGTGCCCTGGATCTGGCAGGCTTACCAGCACTACCCTCAGCGATCTCGCGGTAGGCCTCAGTGGCTTCCGGTACTTTCTCGGCTTGTAAGAGGGCGTTCGCTTTATTCAGTCGTACAGCGTCTGAGGTTTCACCCCATTTTGTAATCAATATATTATAATATTCTGCAGCTTCGGCATAACGACCAGCCTGGTATGCCTCTTCGGCCTGTTCCTTTAGCCGGTTGGTTTCGGCAATGCGGTTCAGTTGGTTGCCGCCGCCACCCTGAAGGAATAGCAGGAGCAGCAGTAAGGTTCCTGTTTTCATAAGCGCAGTAACTTAAGGTGTAGGAGGGCATCCAGGGCCAGTAACGCAAGGGCCGCAGCCAGAAAGTAATAATAGCGATTGGCAGAAACATCTACCAGGCGGGCATCCTGCATTTCGCCTTCAACGGCAGAGACGGCGTGAATTAACTTTTGTGTTTCATTCAGCCGGTTATTGATTTCATAATAACTGCCATTGGCTTCATCGGCTAGTCTTTTTAAGGCACTAGCGTTCAGTCGGGTAATTACTTCATCCCCTTCTTTGGTACGCTTGTATAGCCTCCGTTCGCGAATGCGGCTGCCTTCCTGGGTGCCCACCCCCAGCGTAAACAGGCGTATGCCCTGCTTTTTGAACTGGTTTGCCAGTGCCTGGGCCTCCTCGCCAAAATCCTCGCCATCGCTGATGAGGATGACCAGTCGGGAAGAAGGTTTTCCGGACTGCGTCCCTTCATTCTGCAGCTTATCGAGCGCCAGCTTCATGGGCGCTGCCAGATCTGTGCCACCATAAGGGATCAGGTTGGTATGCAGGGTTTCTATAAAAAGATTAAGGGCGCTGCCATCAAAGGTTAGCGGGCTCTGGATAAAGGCTTCGGTACCAAAGATGATGATGCCCACACGATCGGAAGAAAAAGCATCGACCATCTTTTTAAGCTCGAATTTCACTTTCTCGAGGCGGCTTGGCTGCACATCGTAGGCATTCATGGACTTTGACAAGTCTACAGCAATAAAGATATCTTTGCCGACTGCTTTGATTTCCTTCTGGCCCTGGCCAAAAGTAGGGCCCAGCCAGGCGATGAGCAGGAGGGCAAAGATACCCGTACGCAGCAGGAGCTTGGTTAGGAAAACGCTTTTGCGCGCTTTTACCACGCGGGAAGCCCTGTAAAACCGATAAGCATAGAGCAGGTAGCTTATGCTAAAGAGCAGGATCAGCGCGATTTCGTAAGAGCCAAAGTTCTTGTACCAGTTCATAAACAATAGCGGGCATCGAAGGTAAATATAGCAAGTAGCCATCAGAGTACCCAATTCTACAGGCAAGATAGGAGAGGGCGCTGGGCTGAAAGAAAAACGCAGAAAATGATTTTTTTATTTGGTTGGTAAGGGGGTGTTCGCTTATATTTGCATCACTTTTCGATAAGACGGAAGGTTTAGATCAAACGGAGAGGTGGGTGAGTGGCTTAAACCAGCAGTTTGCTAAACTGTCGTACGGGTAATGCTGTACCGGGGGTTCGAATCCCCCCCTCTCCGCCACTCATCTAAAGCGGAAGTTCGAGAAGAAAATTGTTCGGGGTGTAGCGTAGCCCGGTATCGCGCCTCGTTTGGGACGAGGAGGTCGTAGGTTCGAATCCTGCCACCCCGACTATTAAAAACCGCATTTGCAGCTTGCAAATGCGGTTTTTTTATGTACACTAGTGAAGTCTGATCAAAACTCTGACTTTTTAGAATAATCAGAATTATTCACTTTCACGAAAAAGTACAATGAATCAAAACAAGGCCTTTCCCTTCGAGCTAGGGAAGATTTATCCTACCAACTTAGATATATCCAAGCGTTAGTATTTGGCAACTTGCTGTTCAATTTTCATTTCTATAATTGGAATGGCTCTTTATCAAAAGAAGCAGGTTAGCGCCCAAATGTTAATTGCTGCCTGGGGATGGTGGCTTTTTAAAAGCAAAAGCTATA
>JASLAE010000133.1 GCA_030147305.1 Cesiribacter sp. | reverse complement strand
CAGATGAACTACCATTTTCCAATTATGCCACGCATGTTCATGGCAATAAAAATGGAAGATCGCTATCCCATCATCGATATCCTTGAGCAAACACCGGCAATACCACCAAACTGCCAGTGGGGCATGTTCCTGCGCAACCATGATGAGCTCACACTGGAAATGGTTACTGATGAAGAACGCGACTACATGTACCGCATGTACGCAAAAGATACCCAGTCAAAAATCAATGTAGGTATACGCCATCGGCTCTCGCCACTTTTAGATAACGACCGCAGAAAAATTGAGCTCATGAACGTTTTGCTCATGAGCATGCCTGGTACGCCTATCATTTATTATGGCGATGAGATAGGCATGGGTGATAATTTTTACCTGGGTGATCGCGATGGTGTACGCACGCCAATGCAATGGAGCCCCGATAGGAATGCAGGCTTTTCCAGAGCAAATCCGCAACGGCTTTATCTGCCAGTGATCCTTGACCCTGAATATAGTTACGAGGTTGTAAATGTGGAATTGCAGGAGCGTAATCCTAATTCACTACTCTGGTGGATGCGACGCCTCATAGACATGCGTAAACACTTTAAAGTATTTGGTCGTGGAGAGATCAAGTTTCTGGCGCCCCAGAATTCTAAAGTGCTGGCCTTTGTGCGTAGTTATGAAGATGAACACATTCTGGTCATTGTAAACCTGTCTCGCTTCAATCAGCCTGTTCCAATTGACCTGTCGGAATACAAGCACCACGAGCCGGTAGAAGTATTCAGCCATAATAAATTCCCTAACATCACAGATGACCCTTACTTTTTTACGCTGGCACCCTATGGCTATTATTGGTTACAGCTGCAGCCTATCAAAGAAAGAACTGAGTCTGATGCAGAATTTCAGCAGCCAAAAATGAATTTGCAGTCGCTGGACGAGCTTGCTCAGCCAGCGGTAATGGATAAATTTGTAATAAAGGTCATCCGGCCTTACCTGCAAAGAGCCCGTTGGTTTGGTGGGAAAGCCCGAACCATTACAGGGACTAAAGTAGCAGACCTGAATGTGATTACCGACAAAGAAGCTACATTCTTCTGGCTACTGATGGAAGTAACCTATAATGAGGGCGTTCCCGAACTTTACCAGGTGCCTTTTATGCTATCTGATGGTGCTTCTGCTGCCGAGGCAGAGAAAAGCAGTGCCCAGATTATAGGCACTATATCTGTAGGCGGCAGGGTGCTGCAAACTTATGATGCACTGCATAGCAAAACTTTCCGCGATATTCTGATTAACCAGTGGAGTAGTACCAACCCCGTACCAAGCAGGAGGTTAAAGGCAATTGCCGGTGCTAAAATTCAGGAATGGATTACCAACAACCCCGAATTGCCAAGCAAAGTCCTGAGTGCCGAACAAAGTAATTCAGCCTTAGCCTTCAGTACAGACCTGTTCATGAAGCTCTACCGCAAGCTGGACTATGTAGTTAATCCCGACATTGAGGTGAGCCGCTTCTTAACAGAAAAAGCTGGTTTCGAGCATACCCCACATTACCTGGGTGCGCTGGAGTGGCATCAGCCTGATGGCCGCTCCCTGATGATTGGAATGGTACAGGAAATGGTACCTAACCAGGGCGATGCCTGGACGTATATGCTCGATAACCTGAACCGTTATTATGAAGCAGTATCTGCCCGGCGGGAAGAATTACACCAGGCACCGGTTCTGTCTCCGGACCTTTTGAACCCAACACCCTTCTCCAAACTGCCACAGAAAGTACAGAATCTTATCGGTGGCCCTTACCAGGAGCAGATTGAGTTATTGGGGCATCGTACGGCAGACATGCACCTGGCCCTGGCTTCGCAACCAGATTTTAAAGATTTCACGCACGAAGATTTCAGCCTGCATTATCAGCGTTCGCTTTTCAGCTCTTTGCAGACTCAGACAAGGTCTTCTTTTGAGTTACTGGCGAAACGTTTAGAACATGTACCCGATCATGTACGGGCTGATGCCGAAGAAATCCTGGGCATGAAAAACAGGGTTTTGGAACAGTTCAAGCAGATCTATCACCATAAGATCACAACCCTGAAGATTCGTACCCACGGAGATTACCACCTGGGGCAGGTGCTTTACACCGGAAAAGACTTTAATATTATTGACTTTGAAGGAGAACCTGCGCGTGCTTTCAGTGAACGCAGAATACGCCGCAGCCCGCTCAGAGATGTGGCTGGTATGCTCAGGTCATTCCATTACGCCGCATACGCTGCTCTGTTTGAACTGCAGGTTACCAACCAGCGCAAAGAAGAATCACTGGAAAACTGGGCCGAGGTTTGGTACAGGCAAAATGCCTCACTTTATCTGAAAGCCTATCTGCAGGATATGCAGGGTTCCGGACTGGTACCCGATAATGAAGAAGACCTGCGCATTCTGCTCCAGACGTTTCTGCTGGAGAAGGCTGTATATGAACTAGGCTATGAATTAAACAACCGCCCCGACTGGCTCACGATCCCAATCAGGGGCATACAATCAATTTTACGTTAATACCTGATCTAAATACATTTTGTTATGGCTACCAAAGATGCTACCAATAATCCTAAAACACCAAGAAGAAAATCTGCTGCTGAAAAAGTTGCACAAACCGCTTCACCGGAAGTACAACCCAGCACGGTAGAGGTAGAAGGTTGGAGCTTGCTTACAGATTTCGACATTTACCTTTTTCGGGAGGGCCGACATTTTTCATTATACAAAAAACTAGGTGCCCATATCCGACAGTGGCAGGGACAACAGGGTGTTGTATTTGCCGTATGGGCGCCTAATGCCAGAGAAGTCTCTGTTATAGGCAACTTCAATGGCTGGAACCGTGACGCTCATGTGATGTATCCACGGCTTGACGAAAGCGGGATATGGGAAATTTTTATTCCAAGCCTTGGCCATGGTGAAGTGTACAAATATTATATCAGGTCTAACAATGGATATGAAGTAGAAAAGGCCGATCCTTTTGCCTTTTATGCCGAAGTGCCACCTCAGACAGCATCTGTGGTATGGGATCTTAATTACAAATGGTCAGATGGACAGTATCGCACCAACCGGCTCAAAAAAGCTGGTAAAGTTGTACCCATGTCTGTGTACGAGATGCACCTGGCTTCCTGGCGGCGGGTATGGGAAGAAGATAACAGATCGCTGACCTATCGGGAAATGGCCAGCCAGCTGGTAAATTACATTAAGGAAACAGGCTTTACACATGTAGAATTTATGCCTGTGATGGAGCACCCCTTCGGTGGTTCATGGGGTTACCAGGTTACCGGATTTTATTCTCCTACCAGCCGTTTTGGTACGCCGCAGGACTTTATGTATCTGGTAAACGAATTTCACAGGGCTGGTATAGGGGTGATCCTGGATTGGGTACCATCACATTATCCTGGCGATTTACACGGATTGTATTACTTTGATGGGACCCACCTTTTTGAGCATGCCGATCCCCGCAAAGGCTATCACCCAGACTGGAACAGCTACATATTTAATTATGGACGCAATGAAGTAAAATGCTTCCTGATCAGCAGTGCACTTTTCTGGCTGGACCTGTACCATGCCGATGGCATTCGTGTAGATGCTGTTGCATCCATGCTTTATCTGGATTACAGCCGTAAGCATGGAGAGTGGATTCCAAATGAGTATGGCGGCAATGAAAATCTGGAGGCTGTACAGTTTCTCAAAGAATTGAATGAAGCTATCTATGGTAATTTCCCCGATGTACATACCATTGCGGAAGAAAGCACCGCTTGGCCGGCGGTTTCCCGACCAGTTTATGCCGGAGGGCTGGGCTTTGGGCAAAAATGGATGATGGGATGGATGCACGATACACTTCAATATTTCTCCAGGGAACCCCTCTACCGCACCTATCATCAAAATGACATCACCTTTAGCCTCAATTACGCTTTTAGTGAAAACTTTATGCTACCACTCTCGCACGATGAGGTAGTATATGGCAAAGGATCGATCCTGAGAAAAATGCCAGGTGATGAATGGCAACAATTTGCAAACCTTCGCTTGCTATACGGCTATATGTGGTCGCATCCCGGCACTAAATTAATATTCATGGGATCGGAATTTGGTCAAGCTTCTGAGTGGAACCACGACAGCAGCCTGGAGTGGCATTTGCTGCAGTATGGGTTTCATCAGGGTGTGCTTAGCATGTTAAGTCGACTCAATCAGCTTTATCGTACAGAACCAGCTTTATATGAGCTTGCTTTTGAACAGGCTGGATTTGAATGGATCGATCATAATGACTTTCAGAATTCTGTGATTAGTTACCTGAGAAAAGATAAAAAAGGTAATATGATTCTGGTGTCCTGCAATTTTACGCCTGTAGTGCGGGAAAATTATGGATTAGGCGTGCCACTTAAAGGGAGTTTTATAGAAATATTCAATTCAGATGATCAGCAATGGGGAGGTAGTGGTATTCTGAACAACAACGTGATTACGACTGCACCCATCAAAAGCCATGGACGCGATTATAGTATATCTCTGACACTGCCACCTTTGGGGGTGACCTATCTGAGATTTCAAAAAGCACCCGGTGTTGGTGGCCGCAGAAGCAAACAGATTGTTTCAGAGAATGAATCAAACTTGGACTGATTTAGCAGCTAATGGTATATATAAAAAAGCTGCCTCTGAAATTCACAGAGGCAGCTTTTTTTGTAATCCATAACTTTTTGGCTTAACGTTTCATATGAATATAGATCATGGCTCAAAATTAAGCTTTATACCCAATGCCAGGCTAAAGATCTTATCTGGTGTGAGAAATCTGGGGTTTTGGATCATGGATACGATTTCTTCTGCACTTGCATTAAATTCATAATAAAATTCAAGCCTTCTGTTATTTACCGGTATGCTGATACGGCTACCAAACTGCCAGTAAGCATGGATGGCAGTGGAGAAAGTATAATATCCTTTAGGATATTGATCTGGAGGTTTTGCAAAAAACTGGTCACCAAAAGTATAAGCAATCATCAAACCAGTATAAAATGGATAGAGTCTTACAGGTTTATTGCTAAAAAGCCTAAAGGGCACAATGTTGCTTTTCAGGGCAGCCGTAAACAACCGATCGCCACCAAAGCCAGCAGGCAGGTAGCCAAGTAAAAGCTCACTCTCTATAGTTCGCTTTCCGTTCTGATATCCAAAACCTGCAGCGCCTAATCCCAGACTACCTGCATACTGAAGGGTTGCGTAATCTGGCAATAAAGCCGGTCTGCTCTGTGCATAAAGACTTGTGCTGCAACATAAACAGAGCACCCAAAGCAGGCTAAAAAATAACTTCCTGCACATCGAAGTCCTCCTTCCAGATCTTTACTACAAAATAACTTCGGCCTTTCATACTGTTAGTGATTACAAAAGT
>JASLAE010000089.1 GCA_030147305.1 Cesiribacter sp. | reverse complement strand
TAAAGCAGCCAACAGCGCTGCAAAATTTATAGTTTCACAGCCCCGGGCATAAATCTTTTGCTTAAGCCTTACTTTTGGTATTCAAAGATTTGAAATGCCCCGAATTTAAGGGTGCGAGCGCCACTGCTTTAAGCTTTAACTTGGGGTGCTAAATTAGATGCTGTGTTCAGCCGGATAATAAGCTTCCACAGAGGCTGGCAGTAGTCTGGAGGGTTAGCTTAAATTGTTAATAAAGAGCCACGTAAGATTAAACATGTTTTTGCTGTTAAACACGCCAAATAGCCTGCCTTAAAAAGAGTCAAATAAAAAGGAGTAGTTTTATCTTTGTGAAAATTATTCCTGAAAGTTATGGTCAGATTGCTGAGCATTTGCTGTTTGCTGTTGATGGGCATCGGCTGCAATTCTTCTCAAAGTAGTGAGCAACCAGAGCCGCATCTGGAGCTGGGCCAACGGGTTACCTTTGTTGGAGGCGATCCGGCCAAAACTTATGTGGTGGCAGGCTATCGTGAGCAGTTCGAAGATAAAACAGATAAAGATTGGAGCAAACAGTCGTATATCGTGTTTACTTACTTCGATAACCAGGGCGATTATGTGCAGGGGGTTGTACATAAAAACGCTATTTTAAAGTAATATTCGTTAAGCCTGGAGAGGACGGTTTTACCGGGAAAAGCTTTTAAACATTAACGCATGAGCATTAATATAGAACTACTGGCAAAAATTTGTAAAGAACCCGGTGCACCCGGCTACGAGGGGCGCATTCGCCGGCTGGTGCTCTCAGAAATAGAGGGACTGGTCGACGAGGTACGGGTAGATAATATGGGCAATATTCTGGCGCTTAAAAAAGGCATCAACAATCCCGATGGGAAAAAAGTGATGGTGGCGGCTCATATAGATGAAATTGCCTTTGTAGTTACCCACATCGACGATGCAGGATTTGTGCGTTTCCATACCCTGGGCGGATTCGATCCTAAAACCCTTACCGCACAACGGGTGATCATCCATGGCAAAAAAGACCTGCTGGGCGTAATGGGTACTAAGCCCATCCATGTGCTGTCACCGGAAGAACGGCAAAAGCTCCCAAAAACTACTGAGTTTTTTATTGACCTGGGTTTGAGCAAAGAAGAGGTAGTGAAGTGGGTACGGGTAGGGGACCCCATTACGCGCGAACGCGATATGGTAGAGGTGGGCGACTGTGTGAATGGCAAATCAATCGATAACCGCGTGTCGGTCTATATTCTACTGGAAGCCCTGAGGCGGCTCAAGAATCCGCCTTATGATGTCTATGCTGCCTTTACTGTGCAGGAAGAGGTTGGGCTAAGGGGCGCGAATGTGGCTGCTCATCAGGTAGATCCTGATTTTGGCCTTGGCCTGGATACCACCATAGCCTTTGATGTGCCCGGTGCTCCCTCACACGAAAAAATAACGGAGCTGGGCAAAGGAGCTGCCATTAAAATCATGGATGGCTCTACTATTTGCGATCCGCGCATGGTTGATTTTCTGCAAACAACAGCAGAAAAAAGCAACATCAAATGGCAACCGGAAATCCTCACAGCAGGCGGTACCGATACCGCTGGCTTGCAACGCATGGGAAAAAGAGGTTCCATAGCCGGTGCTATTTCGGTACCTACGCGTCACCTGCACCAGGTAATTGAAATGGCACACAAAGAAGATATTGCTGCCTGCATAGACCTGTTGCACGCGGCCCTTAGCACTTTCGATAAATATAATTGGTCACATAGTTAAAAAGCCACCAATGGCGCACTAAGCTGACTTTCTTACTCCTGAAGCAACCATTAAAGCTGTTTCTCGAATATATAGGTAGATCATTTTTTAAATCAATGGATGCCCTAATTCGAAAAACAGCTTTTTTATTTTTTCTTTTGTTGGTGACAGCTTATGGTGCTTATGCTCAGCAACCGGGGCTTTTTATTAGCGGAACGGTACTGAATGCCGATGGCCTGCAGCCATTAGCCGGCACCACCATCAAGAACATCAACAGCCAGCAAGCGCTTCAGGCAAATGAAGAGGGGTATTTTAATATACAGGTAAACCCCGGCGATACGCTGCTGATCCAGCACATGACTTACCGCGATGCCCGTTACTTTGTGCCCGATAGCCTGCAGGCTTCACAGTACGCCCTGGTGCAGCTGCTCCAGCAGGAAAGTGCACCTGCGATTGGTGATATACGTGCCTTTCCCAGCCAGCGGCAGTTTGAGCAGAGCCTGATGGCTGTAGATCCGGGCAATCTTACCAACAGAAACGCAGATCTGGATATTCACCTGGAGCAGGTTACTAATGATCCGACCAAAATGCAGAAGTATTTGGACGATTATATGCGCTATCAGCAGCTTTACATTTTACCGGATCAGGGCGCACCTAACAATTTGATAAACCCAGACCGCTGGAGCAATTTTATCCGCGACTGGCGCGAAGGCAGGTTTACAGAAGAGGGAATGGAAAAGTTACAAGGCTTTCCCGAAGATGTAAGGGAGGATGCTCCTGCTGATGTTAATGATGACCGGTAAGGGATTTCATGATCCAGAAACCTGCAAAAGCAGCTAAAATGCCCAGCAATACACTTGCTGCTGTGTAAAACAAAGCGGTGCTCCACTGGCCACGTTGTATCAGATACAAATTGTCCATAGAAAAAGCAGAAAAGGTGGTAAATCCCCCGCAGAAGCCGGTAATCAAAAAAGCCTGCCAGTTTACACTGGGCTGATAAATAAACCAGCCGGCTAACAGGCCTATGAGCAAAGAGCCTACAATGTTAACGGCAAATGTGCTGTATGGAAAACTGGTAGAAGGGTTGTTGAGCAGGAGATACACAGCCCATCGCAACAGACTGCCAAAAAATCCACCTATACCTACCCACAACCATAAATATTTCATGTCTAACGGTGTGACTAATAATTCTGCTTAAGCAAAATTATTAAAGTCTGTTACTGTAACCAAAACGGCTCTCGTGTTCGTCCATAGAAGGCGCATCTTTCATGAAAAGTGCCCAGAATGCATAACGGCCTACATAGAAAGCAGCCATCAGAATAACAGACAGGATCAGGAGATAGGCAATAAACATAGCGAAAGTGTTTTGGTTGAAGTTTTAAACGCCT
>JASLAE010000208.1 GCA_030147305.1 Cesiribacter sp. | reverse complement strand
GCCACAGATGATGTAACGGTAACGGTGAACCCTGAACCTACCACACCTGCAGGCGTCGCTTACCGTATCAATGCAGGTGGCGGAGCCGTTAGCACCAGCCTGGGCAGCTTTGAAGCAGATGCCTATGTGAGTCCTGCCACGGGTTACCTCTACAAAACTACAGCCGGCATCAGCGGCACCACCCATGATGCTATCTACCAGACGGCCAGGGGCTCGGAGAAGACCAGCAGCAGCTTTGGCTATAACTTTCCTGCCAGCAATGGAGACTATACTGTGGTGCTGCACTTTGCAGAGCTGAGCTTTACCAGCATAGGCCAGCGCATCTTCGATGTGTCCATAGAAGGCACCAGGGTGCTGGACAACTATGACATCATCAGAAAGACAGGCAGCCGCTACTATGCCACTACTGAAACCTTCTCTGTCTCTGTCTCCGATGGTACGCTGAATGTGCTCTTCAGCTCCCTCACCGCGGACGGTGGCCTGAACAGACCCCTGATCTCTGCCATAGAAGTGTTACCCGCCAGTGCTAATGCACGGACCCTGGCCGCAGACCAGCCGCAGCTTAGCAACGCTCTCCGGGTGTATCCCAACCCTGCCCAGTACGAGCTCTTTGTAACTTATACCGCTCAGACTGCCGGCCGCTGTTCCCTGCAGGTCATTGACCTGACGGGCCGTATCATCGAGGAACAGCAGGTGGTGGCCACAGCAGGCAGTAATACCTGGACCCTGGAGCTGCGCAAGCCCTCCATCAGCCCGGGCATGTACCTGCTCAAAGTCAAAACCCCAACCTCCGAAAGCATAACCATCAGGTTCTCTAAATGATAAAACTTACCACGCTATTACCTTGAACAATCTTGCTCAAAGCCCTACCCCTGGTGATTGAAACCAAGCCTGCTCAAATCATGATGTCTTTCCGTAATCCTCAGCCTCAGCATCAATTTTGATAACAATCTTACCACTGGCATGACCGGTTTCGTTTTTCCTATGGGCTTCGTCAATATCTTCCAGCGGAAATACCTGGTCAATGACAGGTTTTACCCTGCCATCGTCTATAAGCGTACGGAGCTCACTAAGCTCGGTAGGATTTACATTGGTTCTGATGATGTGGAGTCCATTGTCGCCTACAGCTTTAGAGGCAAACAGCCAGAATATTTTTTCTGCAGAGGGCAGGGTAGAGACAAACTGCCCGCCTGCGCGCAATGCTTTTTTGGCCTTGCTAAAGGATGTATGGCCGTAGGCATCCAGAATCAGGTCATAGGTGGGCGTATTGGGCAACGCCTCTTCCTGCTCGTAATTAATAACCCGATCTGCACCCAGCTGCTGTACCATTTCAACATTTTGGCTGCTGCACACTGCAGTAACGCTGGCATGATATGCCCTGGCAATCTGCACGGCAAAAGAACCAACCCCCCCCGAAGCGCCGATCACAAGAACATGCTGGCCTGCACGAATACCCCCTTTTTTAAGTGCCTGAAGTGCAGTAAGGCCTGCCAGGGGAACTGCGGCAGCTTCTTCGTGGCTCAGGTTTGTAGGCATGGGCGCCAGTTTACTGGTATTTACCGCCAGGTATTCGGCATAAGCCCCACCTTTCACGGCATTGATCATGCCGTATACCAGCTGCCCTGTTTGATAGTCCGCTACCTTATCACCGACTTCAACGATCTCTCCGCTAAAATCAGCACCCAGGATTTTGGGGAAATTTTTGCCCGTTAACAATTTTAAATCTCCCTGCCGTATTTTCCAGTCTACGGGATTAACGGAAGAAGCCCGAACCCGTACCAGTACCTCGTCTGGGGCTGGTGTGGGACGGGGCATTTCTTGTATGCGCAGTGCATCGGCAGAGCCATAGCGCTTGATAATAGCAGCTTTCATAAGTACAACCATTTAAAATAAAAAAGCAACGCCCCGGCAAATAGAGTACCGAAGCATTGCTTATGTTACCTTAAAGGACTTGTGAATGTTTGCTTAATTTTCTTTAGAGAAGCTAAAGTTTGGCTAAGTTTACCAGCTGCCGCCGGCGCCACCCCCCCCAAAACTGCCGCCGCCAAAGCCGCCAAAGCCACCGCCTCCACCACCGCCGAAGCCGCCTCCACCGCCCCAGCCTCCTCTGCGACCACCGCCCATCTGGCTTAGCAAGATAGCCGTTCCCAGCGGGCCCATACAGCCGCCACCCCGCCGCTTACCGGTAAGGTGATTGCGCTGCGCCCTGCGGGCCGCCCGCATGGGAAGGATGATAAAGAAGATCAGGAAAAAAAGGGCCATGATCATCCCCACAGGAAACCCTTGCTGCTGCTGTTCGGTCTGTCGTTGGCGCTGCGGGCCTGTAGCCAGGTCGCTATACTCACCGGCTGTATAACCAATTATAGCAGATGTGGCTTCGTCGATACCACCATAATAGTCGTTTTGGCGAAAACGTGGCTTGATGATCTGCTCAATGATCCGCTTGGCGATGGCATCTGTAATAGCACCCTCTGAACCATAGCCGGTTGCAATCCAGACGTTTCGGTCTTTCAGGGCTATCATAAGCAGTACGCCATTGTCTACATCTTTTCTGCCCAGTCCCCAGGCCTGGCCAAGGGAGGTAGCGTAATCGGCAATTTCATAAGCGCCTGTACTCTGTATGGTTACTACTGCTATGGCGGTGCTGGCAGTATCGTTAAAATTCCGCAGCTTGGTCTCCAGTTGCTGCTGCTCACTGGCACTTAATACATTGGCCAGATCGTTTACAGCACGTGGAGGGCTGGGCCGGGGGGGCAAATCCTTATCTGGCACCCGCTGTGCATATAAAGAGTAGCTGCCCAGCACCAATGCCAGCAGTATTAACAGATATCTCATAGTCTCCTTGTTCTTCCCCAAGAGGGTATAATTATTTTTACCGGTAATTGCCGCTAAGGCGGCGCTGTTGTAGGGTATGATGTGTTTTATAGCCAATGCTTCGCCGGGGCATTGCTATTGCTTGCCAAATGAAATGTCGTCAGACAGCTCATTATTATCATGTTTCTGGAATGGAAAATGCGCTTTTAGCTGCTCACCTGCCATAAGAATGCCTTCGGACAGCCCCTGCGCCAGTTTACCCTCGCGAAACAACCCCACCATATGGTCCCGGATATCTTCCCAGAAATGATCAGGCACTTTTTGGTTGATCCCTTTATCTCCTAAAATAGCGAACTTATGGTCTTTCAGGGCCAGGTAAAAAAGCACACTGTTCCGCAGCTCGGTCTTGTGCATTTTCAACATAGAAAATACTTCTGCCGCCCGGTCCAGATGGTCTCCTTTACAATGGTTTTCCAGGTGTACGCGTATTTCGCCGGAGGTGGTGCGTTCTGCTTCCTGTATGGCAGCAATTACCTGTTCCCGTTCCTGGTCGGTTAAGCTATCCTTGGCCATGGGTTAAAATTCTACGGTAGGCGGCACATCGCTTCCTGCACGGGCTTCAAACAGGCCTTTACGTTCAAAGCCGAACATGCCTGCGAATATATTCTGTGGAAAGCTCCGAATGTAGGTATTATAGTCCTGCACGGTTTCATTAAAGCGACCCCGCTCTACAGCTATGCGGTTTTCGGTACCTTCCAGCGAAGACTGCAGCTCCAGAAAGTTTTGATTTGCCTTAAGCTCCGGGTAACGCTCTACAGAAACCAGCAAACGGCTTAAGGCACCGCCCAGCTGATCCTGTGCCTGCTGAAACTGCTGAATGTTTTCAGGACTTAGATTCTCAGGATCTATTTGTACCGAGGTTGCCTTAGATCTGGCTTCTATCACAGCGGTGAGTGTTTCACGCTCAAAATTAGCGGCTCCTTTTACAGAATTAACAAGGTTAGGCACCAGGTCGGCCCGGCGCTGGTATTGGTTTTCTACCTGAGCCCACTGGGAGGCTACTGCTTCTTCCTTAGAAACCATGTTATTATAGCCACAAGAACTTAAGCTTGCAATCATTAACAAGCCCAATACATAATTGAATACTTTCTTCATTTTGAAAAAATAGGTTTATAACTTTTAAGTTAACGGTTTTTGTAAACCAAGGTAGGTATATACTTGATAAATGGAACTAAGGAAGCCCCAAGTGGTTTAATTTCTACATGAAAAATCTCTGCCTGCTCTTATTTTTAACCTTTTTGTTTGGCTGCGACATTAAAAGAGGCAAAAGGGAAAATCGCGATAGCTTACATTTCGGCACACCGGAAGATGCAGAGCTTTTTTTTAAAAATATCCGTCGCCTCGATTATGACTATGAAAATCTTGTGGCGGCCAAACTCGACATTTTCAGACACGAAGAGCGGAGCCAAGCCGTAGACTATCCGCTGATGACACCAGCGGTAGTCCTGAACTGGCGCTTTAACGAAGCCTATCTGATCCTGGAAGCCAATGAAAGGGTAGGCCAGGCCCGGCCCCTAATCCTTGAGTGGCAGGGTAAAACAGCACAGCAAAAGGGCCGCTATGTTCTGGAGAGCAACAACAAAATGGAGCAGCTGCGTTTTGCAGATAAGCTCTACCAGGGATTGCGGCAGGGACAGCAGTTTTTTCTGGTCAGCGACTCTACCCGACAACCATTCCTGGATAAACCAAACGACAGGCGTGTGTTCCGTACCACAATGTCCGATTACTACCAGCTAACCGGTACCCGCCGATAAAAAAAGCTGCCTTTGAAAAGGCAGCTTTTTATCAAGTAAATAACGTTTACTGTTATTCTTCGTCTTGTCTGCGACGACGTACCCGGTAGAACACTTCTTCATCGAAATGTTCGTGATCGTAGAATTCGTCGTTAGAGGTAGCGCCTGGCTGACGGGTTGTCTGCTGTGGCGAAGCCGCACGCTCACGATCTGTATGGTACTGCGGGCGGTTTTCTATGTTACCCAGATTAGAACCACGCTTAGGTTCGTTAGAAAGGCTGGTAGAGCTGTTCAGGTTAGAGGTGTCATTCCACTCACCTTCCTGACGATGGGGGCGCTGTGCATCCCACTCCGCTTTTTCCGTACTTCCGCTTGGGCCCTGGATGATTTCCTTATTTTCCAGGCTATCAGTTCTAGGCTTTAGGCCGCTGGTCTGTGTGCGCTGCCTGAAATCTGATCCGGTGGTGAAATTAGGCGTACCAAATTCCTTTTCACCGGTCAGCGACTGGCGGTGCTCATCCCCTGTGCGGGAACGGCCCATATCTCTTGGGTCGCTGTCGGTTCTGGGAATATCTTCCATGCGGGAAGAACCCTGCCCGTGAGAACTTTCAATATCATCACGTCTTGTGGTGCTGGTATCACCGCTTACATGGCCATGAATATGGTCACGATCTACCTGCCTGATGGTTCTGTCGGCATCCGGATCACTGGTGGTATAAGTAGTAGTAGTGCCAGTGCTTGTAGTACCCATAGGCGGCATACCACTCACGCCACTGGTAGCACCACCCATTGTACCGGTGGTATTCATGATACCGCCCCGGTCGAAATAAGTACGAATTGAGTTTTCGTAATCACGGGTTACCTCATTGTTGCGGTACACCGGGTAATTGAGTACAGTGGTGGATTTAATGCCGCTCACCATTACCTTATTGTCTTTTTCATGCAGGCGGGCTGCACCTATTGGTAACAGCAGATAATGGTCTATTTTATCTGCAGCGTAGTCGTCATAAAGGTCTACCACCATATACCTTACCTTCATGGCATTGGTATCTACAATTAGCTCGTCTACCTTGCCTACTTCCAGGTTGTCGGCAGTAAGTACTGCCCAACCCCGTACATCAGGATCTTCCTTAACAATTTTGAAATCGCTTGATTCCTTCAGTCTTACCAGATTGCTAGTGCCCTGATTATTTCTATAAGCGTCGTCGCTGTGGGAGCGATTCGATACGCGGTCTTTTTCGTCTTCTTTCATAATATTGCCATTTATAGGTAAAAAATCTATTTATCTGTCTGTTATTAGCTGGTAAAATCACCGTGCCTTTCACTGGCGCACGGTGATTCTTATAAAAAGTTCAGTTGCTTAAGCAGCTACAGTTCTTTCGCTGCTTAGGGTATTGCTGCCTTGGTAAATGTTGAGCACAATAGTCTGCTCATCTGTAGAAAGGCTGCCAACGTCATCGGTTTCTCTATCTATCTCGTCTAATTGTTCGTCGGTTTCCCGCTCGAGTTCATCATCTTTATTAAATGCTTCCAGAAGAAGCCAGATAAGCCCCAGCAATATAAGTATGCCTATAATCCAGGGCCAAATGGGTGCTTTTCTCTTAGGTTCTACTCTGATTTCAGCCATTGTTCTAATGTTTTGATTAAAAAGTATAGTTTGTAATTAAAAAATCCTGATCAGGGACCTTTGAAAGAGGGAGTAGTAAATCCTGATGTCGCCAAAAAGTGCAAAGCAACTTTGCCATTCAGGCCATTCACCTACATCAAGAAGTAAAAAAAAGCAATAATTGTTTTGTATGATCTCTATTTTTAAACGGCTTTGCGCACAGGGTGTTTCATTTACAGGCAAAGGCCCCGTTCAAAGCACTTATTCCACCTCATACTTTACCGGGTAATCACTTAAATTGCTAGTGTGTACTTCCCCAGGCGGTAAGGACCAGCCTGCGCCTGCCCCCCTGGTTGCGGTGCTCACACAGGTAAATGCCCTGCCAGATTCCCATATTTAGGCGGCCCTTTGTAACAGGAATTGATAAAGAATGATCCAGCAGCGCTGTTTTTAGATGGGCAGGCATATCATCCGAACCTTCCTGGGTGTGGGTATAGTAGGGGGCATTTTCCGGCACCAGTTTATCGAAGTAAGTACGGAAATCCCGCCGCACCAGGGGATCAGCATTTTCGTTGATGGTGAGGGAAGCGGAGGTATGCTGCAGAAAAATATGGAGGATGCCCTTTTGGAGCTGCGGCAAAAAATAGCAGTTTTCAGTGATCTGGTGTGTAATCAGGTGATAACCTCTTGGAAATGCCTGCAATTCTATTTCCTGCTGAAAAAATTCTACCACGATAATTGATGCTCAAAAACCCTTGAATACTTTTTACTACTGACGCAAGACAGCTACTGCCAGTTGTGTCTTGTGGTCAGATTTTAGGGTAAAGCAATGGATTGTGTACCTAACAGCTATTCAAAGTATTCCAGTGCACCAATGTCTGGCTGTGAATCACGCAGCTTGCCCCGCAGATCCTGCTCTACTCCCAGCTGTTTGGCTGCATTAAGGGCCGGAGAAAGGCTGTCTGGCTGAAAATTGTAAGCACCAACATCCTGAAAGCGTACAAAATTGATGTCAGGGTCGAGGATGTTGTCCCCGCCGGCAAAGCCGTTGTTGTTGCTGCGGAGCAGGTTGTGCTCCAGCAATTGAATGCCTGAGGTGCTTCCGCTCAATAAAAAAGCCAGTTCCTCACCAGTGCCTATATTTCCCCAAACTATGCTGTTCTGCAGCACCAGGTTCAGATCTTCCAGAATAACGTTACCATCGGCAAGCTGCAGACTATCAGAAAATAAGGCAGCGGGTAATTGTCGCTGGGCCCTGAAGAAATTGGCAAAAGTACAATGCACATACTGGTAATTACCCCCTGCCAGGTTGGCTACCGCCGGACCAACACAGTTGGCCACCAGTGTATTGGTAGCTTGCAGGTCTGAGGTATAGCAGAGAATTCCTGCCTGTAAATGATTTTCCAGGCGACAGTTTTCCAGCACAACATCCGGTTCGGCATCATCGTCTGGCGTTCCCAGCCGAACGCCCACCTCTGCATTACGAATGTCGCAGTAGCGCAGGCGGTTGTTGTGACTGCCTTCCAGAAAAACAATGCCGCCCCATTGGCCGGGCTGGTTTTCATAGGCAGGGTCGAGCCGCTGGTTACGAAACAAAATATGATCTGCACTGCTGGAATCTCCCTCGGCCAGCAGGGTGCCTTTCACAAAAAGATAGGCCCCGGGCTTAAAATACAGGCGCGTACCTTTGGTGAGGGTGAGCGTACAAAGGGTATCTACCAGAACGGACTTTTCTATCACATAGGGGATTGTGTTATTCCAGACCGTGTTGCAGGCCAGTACCTCGTCGCCTAAAAAGCGGGCGTTTTGGCCATAGCCAACTACTGTCACCTCCTGCTGCAAGCCTTTGTTTACAACCACCACGGCATCGGAAGCCAGGTAGGGATCTGCCGCTGTGGTCGCTGGCAGGCGGGCTTCTATCAGCAGCAGCAGGCTATCGCCGCCCATCAGCAGCTGCTGGTTAAAGCTTTTGCCCGGCCGGCCATTGAGCAGAAGGGTGTAGGGCGATGTTTCCCCTGCAGCCAGCGACAGTGATTCTATGATAACTGCCTTCTCTGAGGTATTGTGAATGCGCAGGCGCTTGGTAACACTCTGTTCTGTGGTAAACAGCGTATCGAATTTAACCGTGTCGGTGCTAAACAGCAGCGAAACGCCATTGCTTTGCACCACCTCCTCGTCTGGCGTACAGGCCGCAGCGCCAGCCAGCAAAAGTAAGATCAGGTATATGAAAGGGCGAAGCGTCACGCTTTGTCAGATCCTTCTTTTAATCTTTCGGCATGTTCTGCCATGCGCAATTGCTCAATAAAATCAAATATCTCTCCTTCCATAACGGTTGGCAGGTTATGTACCGTATAGCCAATGCGGTGGTCGGTTACCCGGCTTTGGGGGTAGTTATAGGTGCGAATTTTATCGGAGCGGTCGCCGCTGCCCACCATGGACTTGCGCTGGGCGCTGATTTCAGCATTGTGCTTGTTCAGCTCAATTTCATAAAGCCGGCTGCGGAGTACCTTCAGAGCTTTTTCAAAGTTTTTGATCTGCGACTTTTCATCCTGGCAGCTTACTACCAGGCCAGATGGAATGTGGGTTAAACGTACTGCAGAGTAGGTAGTGTTTACGGACTGTCCGCCGGGGCCACTGGAGCAGAAAGTATCCTTGCGGACGTCGTTCATGTTAATTTCCACTTCTACATCCTCTACCTCTGGCAGTACGGCTACCGTAGCAGCCGAGGTGTGTACCCGACCCTGAGTTTCTGTGGCTGGCACGCGCTGCACGCGGTGCACGCCCGACTCGTATTTTAAAATGCCGTATACTTCTGCACCGCTCACCATGGCGATGATTTCCTTGTAACCACCGGCAGAGCCTTCTGTAAGGTCCAGCACCTCCAATTTCCAGCCCTGCTTTTCGGCAAAGCGCTGGTACATGCGAAACAGGTCACCCGCAAAAATTGCAGCCTCGTCGCCACCGGTACCCGCTCTAACCTCCAGAATGGCATTTTTCTCGTCATTGGGGTCTTTGGGCACCAGCATTTTCTTCAGCTCCTCCTCCAGGGTCTCTTCCTTAGGCTGCAGCTCCTCCAGCTCACCTTTGGCCATTTCCCTAAAGTCAGGATCTTTCTCTGTATTCAGGACTTCACGTGCTTGCTTTATGTTGCCCGTCACAAGTAAATACTCGTCGTATTTCTTTACAATCTTGGCCAGGTCTTTATATTCTTTGCTCAGTTTGCTGTATTTCGTCATATCAGTCATGGATTCTGGCTGAATGATGAGCTGGCTTACTTCCTCAAACCGATGGCGAATGGCATCTAACTTATCTCGCATACCTTGTGGCAATTAGAGCACAAAAATACTATAATGTACGGAGCTTAACGCGCTGCAGCCAAAAACATTTTAGTATCCTGCCTGCGCCGCTTCTGGCAACAGTGCAAATTTATGGCAAGGACCCTGCTTTTATTACCTGCTCCAGAAATGGCCTAAGTATGAACTGTTTTGCTTCCTAAGAGCACCTACTTTTGAAGTTCAGTAAGCTATAATGGTATGAAAAAGGTGCAGAAAATTATTTTTGTCTTGGCAGGGCTCCTGCTGTTGGCGCAGCCAGATGTAAAGGCGCAGAGTACCGACTACAAATTTCACACGGTATTCATTTACAATTTCACAAAGTACATTAAATGGCCGGATGATGCCACCAGCGGCAATTTTGTAATTGGTATCGTTGGCAAATCTGGTATTACAACTCCGTTAAAAGAAATGGCAGCCGCTAAAACCGTGAATGGCAAGCCGATAGAAATAAAGACATTTAACAGTGTAGAAGAGGTAAAGGGCTGCCACATGGTATTCCTGCCATCGGATAAAAGCAAAGACCTGGCAGCTATGCGGGCAAAACTGGCCAGTGAACCTACCCTTATCATCAGCGAAAAAAATGGCCTGGCCCAGCAGGGCAGCGACATCAACTTTGTGCTGAACGATGGCCGCTGGAAATTTGAAGTAAACCAGGCGTCCACAGACATGCACAAGCTTAAAATAAGCCAGGAGCTTATCAAGTTTGCCCTTAAGGTATATACAGAAGTATAGGCAGATCGGCTTTTCCAGCTATAAAAGCATGAAGATGTGCGATATACTTACATTTATTATCCCTGCTCCGGCAGCCAGATAATGATCTGAAAACAGAGAAATTTTGAATACAAGCCCTACAGTTCTAACGCAATAGCATGAAAAGAATAAGGTTTACCATAGGCAACAAGGTAATGGGTGGGTTTATGATACTCATAGCCATTTTTGCTGCCAATGCTTTCTACAGCATTGTAACCATTCGGCATAATGGTCAGACCATAAGGGAGAATACAGAAGTAATAGACCCTTCTGTAAGCGAGCTTAACAACCTGAACCACCTGGTGACCCGCTCTAAAATGCTGGTAACGAACTGGGTTTATATGTACAGGAACCTGCAGGACCAGCAAAAACTGGACAGCCTTCAGAATCAGGAATATCCTGCCATGAAGCTGAAACTGCAGGCACTGGCAAAGCAGTGGGGCAACCCAAAGCAGCAAACCGAGCTGGACTCTGTGTTCTACAATCTGGATGGCATCTTTAAAGTGCAGCAGACCGAAATCATGGACAACCTGCGCACTTTTGAGGATTATGAAGACTCTATGGTGAAGTTTATGGCAGAAGAATCACTATCCAGCCAGATTCTGCCACAGATGGGTAAGCTGCAGGGTGAGCTGGAAAAACTGATTGCAGCTAAAATGAAGGAGAAAGAGAATGCTAACCAGCAACAAACTGCTTCTTTCGATACCCTTAGCAATGCCACCATACTTTTAGCTTTGGTCGTAATTGTGCTGGGCGTGATCATTGCCATGATCATTACGCGCACCATTACAGGCCCGGTTTCTTATATGAAGGAAATTGTGCTCAGGCTTAGCAAAGGTATTCTGCCGGAAGAAAGCAAGCGTAAATTCTCTAAAGACGAGATTGGTGAAATGGCCCTTGCCCTGGAAAAACTGGTGGCTGGTCTAAAATCTACCTCGGGCTTTGCAGAAAATATTGGCAAAGGTAATTACACTGCAAGCTTTGCTCCCCTCAGCCAGGAAGATGTACTGGGCAATTCTCTGCTGGAGATGCGCGATAACCTGCAGGCAGTTGCAGAAAAAGATAACCGCCGTAACTGGGCTACCGAAGGCATGGCCAGGTTTGGTGAAATACTGCGGAAGCACAACGACAACATCAATACCCTGAGCGATACTATCCTGAGCAATCTGGTAAAATATGTGGCCGCAAACCAGGGCGGATTGTATGTAGTCAATGATGAAGATGCGCAGGATCCCTATCTGGAAATGGCCGCCTGCTATGCCTGGGACAAAAAGAAATACGTAGAGCAGAAAGTTTATCCCGGCGATGGCCTTACCGGCCAGGCATGGCTCGAGAAAGAAACCATTTACTTAACAGATGTTCCTGCAGACTATATTTCAATTACCTCTGGTCTGGGCGAAGCAAACCCCAGCTGTATTCTCATTGTTCCGCTAAAAGTAAACGACGAGGTATACGGCCTGATAGAAGTGGCTTCTTTCAATACTTTTGAAGATTATCAAATTGAATTTATTGAGAAAATAGCCGAAAGTATTGCCTCTACCCTTTCTTCTGTAAAAATCAATGAACGCACCCAGCGACTGCTGGAAGATTCTCAGCAGTTAACCGAGCAAATGCGTGCACAGGAAGAAGAGATGCGCCAGAACATGGAAGAGCTGCAGGCCACCCAGGAAGAAATGGAGCGTTCGCAGCAAGATCGCAAAGACAAGGAGCAGATCATTAACAGCACGCACCTGATGATTGAACTTAGCGAAGGCTTTAAAATTGGCCTGGTAAATGCTACCACCACCCAGACATTAGGCTACCGCGAAGAAGAATTGCACAACATGCTGTTCAACAAGCTGGTAAGTTCAGCAGACACACTGGCCGAGGCCAAACGTGTACTGGACGAAGGCCACACCTGGAATGGCGTCTTACACCTTAAGAGCAAAAAGGGTGAAGAAGTAATTGCCAAAGCTTCTGCAGGTCGTATTCGCGATCCCTATGCGAGCAGCTACAAATATCTTATCTTTGCTGCAAACATCTCCGGGGTGGTGCACAAACATGAGCATGCTTAAATATTCATTTGTTTTTAGTTTAATTATAATTGGTTTGTTGCTGGCTGCCTGTGATATAGGCAGCCAGCGTCGTTTAGAGCGGGAAAAACTGGAAAAGGAATTACGCCGCCGGGAACCGCGCCGCATCACAGAAGCAGAAATAATAGATGCTGCCAGGGTACAGGGGCAGGAGATTACAAAGCTGCTCAAGACTAATACCTCTGCCCAGGATAGCTGTTGTCCTGCTTTGCCAGCAGCCATTACGGATTCGGTCAATACGCATTACCAGGCGCAGATAAATTGCTTTGCTATTTTAAACCCTGCACCAGCGGCCAGTGCAATTGAGCAGCAACTGCTGGAGGCATACCGTTATAATGTTGAGCAGCAGCTGCCCCTGGATGATAATGTACAGGCGCAGGGGAAAGAATTTTTCATCTACACAGCGCCAGTCACTAACGGTGGCACTACAAAAACAGCCTGTGCAATATGGAGTATTCGCTTAGCCAGAAAGCAGGTAGTGCTGAGCATGTATTAAATTTGCCTGATCTGAGAAAGGCGAAGGTGATGGGTTAGGCAAAAACAGCTGCAGGTACTACTTTTCGTTCAGCAAAAAACCTATAGCCTAAGTATTGATGGAGCGTAAAGGAAAGATACCTGTTTAAAACAGGGCCTAAGCACCGTTTAGGGTTTACTCCGCTCCCAGAGCCCTTCCGGCACCACTTCCAGCACATGCCCATCGGGATCTTCGAAATAAAATGATTCCAGCCCGTTAGGCCAGGTTTCTTCGTGGGTTACAGAAATGCCCAGGCCAATGATTTTTTCCTTATAAGCAGCATACTCGGCAACGGCTACCTGAAAGGCTATATGTTGCTTACCAAAAGCCCCATGTGGCGGAAGCTGAGTACTTTTAAGGGCAGTTTCAGGAATAAAGCAGAGCAACACAGAGCTGCCTGCTCTAAAAAAGATATGCCTGTGATCAACATAGCCAATCACAGGCAATTCTAGTTTACCTTCATAAAAGTCCTTGCTTCGCTCAAGATCGGCTATATAAAGGCAGGTCTCTTTTATTTGCTGTAGCTGTGGGCTAGCAGACATTATGCACTTTGCTGAAGCAAATAGGCTGTAGGAAGCACTTCAAAGTACTCCTCAAACTCCTGGCGCTGCAGCAATTTTGTTTGCTTACCATTACCCCAAGCCGGGGTTACCTCAAACAATCCGTTAAACGAGCGGCCTGTGTAGGTACGGTCTACCATAAAACCCTCCAAACCAGAATTGGCTTTTGGAGCTTTGTTACACTTGTAGTTGATTCTAAACTTGTCCATACAGATTGATTATGCTTAAAAAATCTACTTACGTTATACTCTGATTGGCGCCTGCAAGTTGCATTATCCTCTTAAAATATTTTCCTAAAAGGAGGTGCACCCGTGACATTGGCTTTCTTTCTTACATAAACGTCACAGACTTTCTGTAGTAGATTTTTGTGTTATGTCACAAATTTAATGTATTTATACCATAATAATTAAATTTTTTCAGTAAAAATTTAAGTTATTTCTTGCATTAGAATTCAAAACCTAAGTTATTTACTTAGGTGTAATATTTTTAACCAAAGTATCACATAGCAATAGGTACCAGAAAGGACAGCCCTAACATAGCACCAACTTATGTTAGCCATTCTGCAGCCGGCGTACTTTTGTATAACAACACACCCGGATCATCAGCCACTCCAAAATTCAGTCATTATGGAAGACCTGCTTAAGCTAATTGAGATTACCAAAAAAAGGGGTCAGCGTAGCATTCAGCTTGTAAATTTGAACTTCAGGAAAAAAGAGGTTTCTAAAGATAACCAGCTCTATGATGGCATCATGAACGGCCATTATCAGAACGATGAAGAAGCTGCAAAGGCCATGTTCCGCTCGCATCCGGGTAACCGTAACTACCGTAATGCCAAAGCAAAGCTTAAGCAAAAGCTGCTCAACCATCTTTATTTTCTGGATTACGACAAAAACACGTATACGCTTTTTAATAAATGTGAGTACGAGAGCAGGCACATGCTGCACCAGTGCCAGATTCTGGTAAACGAGGGCGCCCATGACATTGCCGCCAACATACTGCCAGGCCTTATTAAAAATGCCAAGCAGTTTGAGTGTATTGATATCCTGATTGAGGCACTTGGCATGCAGCGCAATGATTTTGCCCGCCAGGGCAAGGTTACCCCCTACCAGGAGGTAAACGAAGAGCTGGAATATTACAAAAGCTTCAAATTGGCCATAGAAGAAGCACAGGCAGCTTATCAGGGCATTCTGGTGTATGTGAACAAATCGGTAAGTGCCCAGAACAGGGTTATGAGCAATATACCGGAAACAGTTGCCAAGCTGGAAAAATACGCTCAGAAATATAAGAGCCGCCAGATAGACCGCCTGGTGTTTCAGCTGCAGACACTCTATAATGAGCTCAGCTGGAACTTTAAGGAAAACATCCGCCTCTGTGATATCATTGAAGAGCGGTATCTTAAAAAAGACAACTGCCTGGTAGAAATAGACCTGAATAAAAACGATGTAGTGCTCACCAAGCTGAAAGCGTACTACTGCCTGCGCGATGCAGAAGGTGGCGGAGCCTATGCTCAGAAGACAGCCAAACTGTTTAAAGCGGGCACCAGCCAGTGGTTCCGGTTTATGGAGCTGCATTTTCTGCTGATGACCAAAGGCCAGCAGTACAAAAAAGCCGGAGAGATTTTCCGGAAGGTGCGCACCAATAAAGCTTTTAGTCTGCTGCCAGAGCTGGAGAAAAAGCGCTGGAAAATCTACCGCGCGTTCCTGGTGTTCGTAAATGATTCCAAGCTGCTGCGCTGGGGCTTCAATCTGGAGAAATTCGTCGAAACCATGCCGAACTATCCAAAGGAATTTTCTTCTTACAACATTGCACGCCTTATTATACAGTATATGTACCTGTTGCGTGAGGGTCGTATAGAAGAAGTACGCAGCCGGGTAGAAGCGCTGCAACAATACAATTCAACGCACCTCGATAAACGCCATAATTACCGCAACAGCATTTTTATAAGGCTGTTAAGCATCGTTACAGAAAAAGAATTTAACTACGAGCAGATAGAAGAAAAAGGACGTACCTACTATAATAAGCTGCGCAAGATCGATATTCCTTCGGAGCCTGGCATCGACATGGAGATCATCTCCTACGATGTGCTCTATGGCTTTATCCTGGAATACCTGAAATCTAATAAGCTGTACGTTCACTACCGCTTCTACAATGTAAATGCAGTTTAGACTGCTAGTATTGTCATTTAGAATTTCGCCTCCTGCTACTCAGCAGGGGGCTTTTTTATGTTTGATTATGTGGTTTTAGCATCAAGGAAGCAGAGAATGGTTTCGCCAGCGATTCTGTTTCAGGCTACTATCTAACTTATCCGGATGCAGAACTCCATACGCACAACCAACAATTATCAGCATAATCTACTATCTTGGTAGAAACTTTATTTTACAAAATGGCCGGACTACCCTTGCTCTTACTCTTTTTAACTGCAACCGGCAGTCTACTACTTTTGGGAGCTTGCCTTTACCTGATGAAGAAGGGAAAAGTAGCGGAACAAAAAGGGGTAGAGGCAGAACAGCGTAGCCAGCTGGCCGAAGACCGTTACCTGCGCCTGCAGGAGCAGCACAACCACCTGCAGCAGGAACGGGAGCAGCTACAGTTTGCCGAGGCCGACCTGCGCAGCAGCCTGGTAGAAGCCCAAACCACCAACAAGTACCTGCAGGAAAAGCTTAGCACACAAAAAGAAGAGCTCAGGCAAATGCAGGAACAACTGCGCCAGCAGTTCGAGAACATGGCCCATCAGGTACTGCGCCAGCAACAGGAGCAGCTCTCCGAAAGCAACAGTGAACGGCTGCGCCTGATCCTGGACCCGCTGAAAGAGCGTATTGCCTCCTTTGAGCAACGGGTAGAGAAAAACCAGGAGCAGCAAACGGTACAACGCGAAGTGATGAAGCACGAGCTGGAGCGGCTTGCAAAGCTGAACCTGCAAATGAGTGAAGAGGCCCGCAACCTCACCCAGGCCCTTAAAGGCGAAAACAAGACCCAGGGCAATTGGGGCGAACTGGTGCTGGAACGCATCCTGGAAAGCAGCGGCCTGCAACGCGGCAGCGAGTACCTGCTGCAGGGCGAAGACCTGGCACTGCGCAGCGAAGCCGGCCAATCCCAGCGACCCGATGTCATTGTGCGCCTGCCAGAAGGCCGCCACCTCATCATCGATGCCAAAGTATCCCTAAAAGCCTACGAATCTTTTTGCAGCTGCCTGGATGATACCGAACGCCCACACTACCTGCGCCAGCACGTGCAAAGCATCCGCACGCATGTTAAAGGCCTTTCAGAAAAACACTATCACCGCCTGCACAAGCTCAACACGCCTGATTTTGTGCTCCTCTTTATTCCTATAGAAGCCTGCTTTAGTCTCGCCCTCAGTGCCGATGGCGATGGCCTGTTCCAGTATGCCTGGGAGCGAAAGGTGGTGATTGTAAGCCCAACTACCTTACTGGCCACCCTGCGCACTACTGCCTCGATCTGGAAATACGAAAAACAAAACCAGAACGCCCTGCTCATTGCAGAGGAAAGCGGTAAGCTGTACGACAAGTTCTTTGGCTTTGTGCAGGAGCTGGAGAAAGTTGGCGGTATGCTGGACAAGAGCCGCGAAGCGTATGACGACGCCATGAAAAAACTAAGTACCGGCAAAGGAAACCTGCTCAGCAAAGCCGAAAAGCTAAAAGCCATGGGTATCAACGCTAAAAAGGATATGGGCGAGCTCGGAGTTGGTGCTAATCCGGAAGCACTGGAAGGGTAGGTTTTATGCCTTTAATTCAGATTCGAAGGGATTGTAAAAGGGCAAAGCTTCTGGTGATCACTACCCAAAGAATACAAACAGCAGAATGATCAGTAGGATCATTACCCCATACATGAGTACATCTACCACCATGTACTGCTTGTATTGGGTATAAAAGGCTTTAATTTTCTCGATCATAGCTGCAATTTAAGAAAGCTGCTGCCAAAACAGCAAAATATAGACAGCTGGTTCCACAAAGAAAGAATAGAATGCCTCGCTCAATTATACCCGAAACGGGTTACATAAGAAAGACTTATGCCCTAACTTGCAGCTCGTCTGGTTTTTGTGAGCATGAACGGCAATAGTCTCCTGGCGCGCTTCCTGATCTGGCGCATCAAACACATCGACAATAAAAATTTTGTCCTGATACTGGGTGGCATTATTGGCTTCTTGTCCGGTGTTGCTGCGGTTATCCTTAAAGAGACGGTTCATTTAATTCAGCAAAGCCTCACCGGATTTTTTCATTATAGTTTTGCCAATATACTCTACATTACCTACCCCCTGCTGGGTATTTTGCTTACGGTGCTGCTGGCCAAATATATCCTGAAAGAAAAGCTGGGGCATGGTGTTACAGATATTCTCTACACTATCTCCAAAAAGAGCAGCATCATTGCGCGTACTAAAATGTACTCTCGCTTATTTACATCGGCCCTTACCGTAGGCTTTGGCGGCTCCGTTGGCTTGGAGGCGCCCATTGTGGTGACCGGCGCTGCTATTGGCTCCAATACAGGCCAGCTCATGCACCTCAATTATAAAAAGCGTACCGTGCTGATCGGCTGTGGCGCAGCCGGTGCGGTGGCCGCTATCTTCAACTCACCTATTGCGGGGGTTATCTTTGCGGTTGAAGTAATCCTCACTGATGTAACCATTGCCTCTTTTATTCCGCTGCTGATTGCTTCGGTAAGCGGGCAGTTGGTTTCGCTGGTGCTCCTGGGCGAGGACGTTCTATTTACTTTCAAGCTGGAGGAACCTTTTAGAGCAGTAGACACCCCTTATTTTCTGCTGCTGGGCGCGGTCTGTGGCATGGTTGCCTATTATTTTAACCGTGTCATGTTCTTTGTAGAAGACAGGATCGGCAGAGTACCTTCCGGCATTAGCAGGGCTCTGGTGGGAGGCATAGGGCTAGGACTCATCATATTTGTTTTTCCACCCATCTATGGCGAGGGTTACGACAGCATCAAAGCCATGCTGGCCGGCCAGGACGATGCACTTTTAAGCCGCAGCCTTTTTTTCGACGAGGTGGAAAACCCTTATTTCCTGCTGCTGTTCTTTTTGGCTGTGCTGCTGATCAAGCCGGTTGCTTCCGCGCTTACGCTGGGCGCTGGCGGCAGTGGTGGTGTTTTTGCCCCTTCCCTGTTCATGGGCGCCGTTACCGGTTTTGTTTTTGCCCGCTTTATTAATATGGTGCAGGTGGCGGGTGAAGTAAGTATTGCCAATTTTACCCTTGTAGCGATGTGTGGACTGATGAGTGGCGTTATGCATGCGCCGCTTACCGCCATCTTCCTGATTGCCGAAATTACCGGCGGCTATACCTTGTTTGTACCCCTGATGCTGGTATCGGCCATTGCGTATAGTGTATCCTCCTACTTTCAGCGCTATTCCTTCTACACGAAAAACCTGGCCGAACGGGGCGATTTTATTCCCTACGACAAAGACAAACAGGTGCTGCGCCTGATCTCGCTGGAGAAGATCATTGAAACAGATTTATTGGAAATTAAGCCGGATGCCACGGTAGAAGAGATGACGGAGCTGGTGCAGACAAGCAACCGTAATATCTTCCCCGTAGTGGATGAAAAAGGGATTCTGCAGGGTGTTATTACCCTGGATGATATCCGGGAAATAATGTTTGATGTAGAGAAGCGCCGTCAGGTGATCATCAAGACTATTATGCGCCAGCCTCCGGCCGAGGTGCACCTGGACGAAGACATGGAGTCGGTCATGAACAAATTCCAGAAGACAGGCGCCTGGAACCTGCCCGTGATCTATGGTGGCCGTTATGCCGGCTTTGTGTCCAAGAGCCGCATTTTTAACACCTATCGGATGCGCCTGATCCGCCAGCAACGAGAGTAAAAGCAGAACTTCCGGAAGAAGGTTTTTCTGGCATAACACCAATTTTTGATCCTCATTCGGACTTTTTGTCTTCTACTTGCGTTATCTTTCTGGAACATCCCGGACAACATGAAAAAGATTTTACTCCTGGCGACCTTTGCCATATTAGGTTTTGCTCCTGCCATGGCTCAGGATGTGCAGGTGATTAAGCTGGCCGACCTGGATAAATTGCTGCAAAAGCCTAAAGAAGGTGTAGTGCTGATAAATTTCTGGGCTACCTGGTGTCGTCCCTGCATTGAAGAACTACCTTATTTTGATAAAGCACAGCAGGAATTTGCGGATAAAGGCGTAACTATGTACTTTGTTAGCCTCGATGACGTTGAAATTCTGGAAAGCCGTGTCAAGCCTTTTGTAAAGAAAAAAGGGCTGCAGGCAAAAGTGCTGCTGCTGGACGAAACAGACATGAATGCCTTCATCAACAGAGTAGATCCAGAGTGGTCCGGGGCTATACCAGCGACTATTATGATTTCTTCCACAGAACGAAAATTAATAGAAGGCAAAATGGAGCCACAGGAGCTTAAAGCCCTGCTTACAAAATTTACTTCCATACCATAAGCTTATCCGTATGAAACAACATCTTTTTACTTTGGTCCTGGGCGCTCTGCTTGTGCTGGTAAGCGCCGCAAACCTACCACAAGGCTACAACATTGGTGATTATGTTACCGATTTTAAGCTGCGCAATGTAGATGGCAAAGAGGTATCCCTTGCAAGCTATCCGGATGCTAAGGGGGGGTATTTAAACGGCATCGAAAGCGAAGGATGGCCGCATCTGAAAGACCCCGAAGTAGCCGATTGGTC
>JASLAE010000064.1 GCA_030147305.1 Cesiribacter sp. | reverse complement strand
CAGTGTCGCAGCGGGATCTCCTCTTCAATATTGGTACGCTGTGCCTGCCATCCAGCCCCTGTCATTTCGTCTGTGAAACCATAGTTGCCACCTTCCATCACAAAATTGATGCGTACGGCCCTGTTGCCATCGTCATCATTGTCAGATTGCCAGAGGGTGCCATAAGAGTCAACGGCTACTTCATAGTTGTTCCGGAAATTATGGCCTAACACCTCCACTTCAGAACCGTCCACATTAGAACGGAACACCATTCCCTGATGATAAGGTTTGCCATTTGCGACTACAGGTTTACCCGCTTTATCGATGATGGTTTTACCCTGGCTGTCCTGTAACTGACTGCCTGCATTACCATAATTGAAATATAATTTTCCATCAGGTCCGAAAACAAATGCGTGCATGGCATGGTCGCTTTGCTCACCGCCAATACCTGTAAACATAGTCTCCTTTTTGTCAGGCTTATCATCTCCATCAGTATCTGTAAAAACAAATACATTAGGGCTGCAGGAAACTATTACCTTATTACCCAATACTGCAATGCCCAAAGGTGCATTGATGTCTTTTCCCTCATAAAACACTTTAGTGGTATCGGCTCGGCCATCTCCATCGAGATCTTCCAGAATAACAATGCGGTCGCCCTGCTCCCTAAGCGGATTGTCGGGATTGAATGTAGGCCGGTAGTTATAGGCCTCTGTAATCCAAACCCGGCCCTTTGCATCAATGTCCATATTGGTGGGGTTGAGCAGCTGAGGTTCTGCAGCAAAAAGTGTTGCTTCCAGCCCTTCGGCAACCTCCAGGCCGGCAGCGCCATGCTCCGGTAAGCGCTTTTCATCATCTGTTAACCTGGTATACAGGCTATCCCGCTCCGCCCGGGTTGAAGTAGCAGTAACGTTTTCAGGGTTTTTGTTACAGGCAATTGCCAGCACCAGCATGATACCCAAAGGAGCATAGCGATGTACCCAGGCACGATAGTTAAAAAGATTAATGTCTGCTTTTTTCAACATGATCAATATGTGTATTACAGAAGATTAATGGTCATCATTTGGTACGATCCAATGCTTGTTATCCGATAAACCGCTTCCCATATTTTCAGGCTTTTCAGCTATTTTTCCAAACTGCAGCCATAAATCGGCTGTTGCCCCGGGCAGTGCTTATAGCTACTTAGCAGGAGAAGGATCATCGGCAATGAATAGATATTAAAGTAAGCATTTTACACCTTAAAATCATCAACGCTTGCATAGGCTTCTATCAGGGCGGTTTCCCCTTCCTTCCCTGGCATTGAATTTCCGTGCTCCATGCCAAAGACACCCCTGAATCCTTTTTTATAAATGTGTGCCAGCACGTTTTTATAGTTAATTTCTCCGGTGGTAGGTTCTTTGCGTCCCGGATTATCACCAATCTGGAAGTAGGCAATTTCATCCCATGTTAAATCAATATGGGGGATGATGTGCCCCTCGTTGCGTTGCATGTGGTATATATCGAACAGGATCTTGCAGGAAGGACTGTTCACCGCTTTACAGATCATATAGGTCTGATCGGAGTGTCTCAGGAAAAGATCCGGTGTATCGCTGAGGGGCTCAAGCACCATGATCAATCCGTGCGGTTCAAATATTTCGGCACCGCCGCGTAAGGCATCGATAACGTTTGCAGTTTGAATGCCCATTGGTAAGTCTCTTTCATAAAAGCCTGGGACTACGGTCATCCATTTGGCGTTTGTCCGTTTGGCAACGTCTACAGCCGCCCGGCAGGTTTTCAGGAATGTTTCTTTGAATTCAGCTTTGCCTGTGGCCAGGGAGGTTTTCCAGTTATCGCCGCCCTCTATCACGAAAACGCCCATTTTCATGCCCAGCTTGTTAAGCTGGTTTCCTATTTTTTCCTGTTCGCTTGCAGACCTTGCCATCATGCCGTTATCTTCCAGGGCAGTAAATCCATTATCGGCCATGAATTTGAGCTGGTCCATTAGATCTTTGCCTGCATGGTTTTCGAACATCCCAAAATGAGGGGCATAATCAAGCTTAAACTTGTTTTTCTGTTTGGGGGCTGAGGGCGTTGCTGAAGAAATAGCAGCGCTGGCCAATGGTGTGCCTGCTAAAGTAGCCAGCAGACTGCCGCCAGTTAGTAAGCCTGTTTTAACAAAGTCTCTGCGTTTCATAGAACCCGAAGTCAGTTATATATTGATAAAAATACCTGATACATATTAAATTGCTGTCCTGCTTTAACCTGTTAGGACAGATTCCCGCGCAGGTGCTTTATAAAAAGTAGTTAACGGCATTGGCTGCATGCATAAACCTAAGATGCGGCCAGCGATCAGCCGTTTTCAATTTTTGCTAATCACGGTCAGTAGACAATTTTTGGGAGAATATTGAATGTGCCCGCAGGTGCAGACGATCCTCGCAACTATAGCAAATTAATTAAATAAGCGACTAAAGAATCTTTTTAGGTGTTTAAGAAATATATTTCCATAAAAAATTATTTACTGTTACAGCAGTTTATAATGTTAAGCACATTATTAGAGCTAGTTTCTGCCAGATATTTTGAGAAGCTACTGCAATATGGTATTATTAGTGGTTAATTCGGGTATTTACCATTTTTTATATGTTTTTTAAAACTACATTGAAATTTTATACTGGAAAAGGGCGATTCAATTGTTTTCTCTTTGCATTTGTTTCCTTGATCTGGTCATGTACGCCAGGGCCGGAACAAACAAGTGTGGTCCAGGAGCGCGTATTGGTTTTTTCAAAGACAAAGGGATGGTATCACGAGTCTATCCCAACAGGCATTGCGGCAATTCAAAAGCTAGGAGCGGAAAATGACTTTCTGGTCGATACCACCAAAAATGCGGCATATTTCAATGATGATAGCCTGAAGAACTATGGCGCCGTTATATTTTTAAGCACTACCCTCGATGTGCTGGATGCCGGTCAGGAGGCTGCCTTTGAACGGTACATCCAGGCCGGTGGCGGTTTTGTGGGGATACACGCTGCAGCAGATACTGAGTATGACTGGCCCTGGTACAATGGGCTGGTAGGTGCTTATTTCTTAAGCCATCCCAATGATCCAAATGTGCGTAAGGCTACAATAGATGTGGTGGATACTACCCACCAGTCTACCAGAGGGCTACCCAGCCGCTGGGAACGTACGGACGAATGGTATAATTATAAAAGTATTAAATCCGGGCTTAACATACTTGCCAGGCTGGATGAAAGCACTTATGAAGGTGGTGAGCATGGGTCGGATCATCCGATTGCCTGGTATCATGAATATGATGGTGGCAGGGCTTTTTATACCGGCGGCGGGCATACGGAAGAAAGCTTCAGAGAACCGCTTTTCCTGCAGCATGTCCTGGGCGGAATCTGGTATGCCCTGGGTAGTGATAAGCAACCTGATGTAGCCAGTGCTCCATCAACAGACAATTAATCATGGGCAGGCAGCTGGCTAATTGAAGCAACGGACAAAGCAGCTGGCTAAGGACTTTTTGTTGCTGGAGTAGCAGATTTACGCTGTTTTGTATGGGAGGTACTTTACTGCTAATTCCTTATTGTTCCGGGAAGATATAATGTTAAAATAACCTAAAATGAAACATATTAACCAAAATCCATCCAGAAGAAGTGCTCTGAAAAAAATAGCGGGTACCGCTGTTTTGGGTGCAGTCGGCAATGTATTGGCACAGCCACTTTTTGCAGCGGAAGCAGCGCTTCCCAAAACATTGAAGGGAAAGGTCAAGCATTCAGTTTGTCGCTGGTGTTATGATAGCATTCCGCTTGAAGAGCTTTGCAAAGCGGCAAAGGATATAGGGCTCAGCTCCATTGAGCTTACAGGACCAGATGAGTGGCCCTTACTGAAAAAGTATGGCTTAACTTCCGCCATGCCCTGGGGCGCTGGAATGGGCATCGAAAAAGGTTTTAATAACCCGGCCTACCACGAGGAGCTAATCAAAAGTTACACCGAGATTATTCCGAAAGTAGCCGCTGCCGGGCTCGACAAGATCATTTGCTTCTCGGGCAACCGCAATGGATTAAGTGATGAGAAGGGTATTGAGCATTGTGCCACCGGGCTTAAAAAGCTGATGCCGCTTGCCGAAAAGCATAAAGTAACCATGGTGATGGAGCTGCTCAATAGCAAAGTAAACCACCCGGACTATCAGTGCGACCGTACTCCATGGGGCGTTGCCCTTTGTGATGCGGTTGGCTCAGAACGTTTCAAGCTGCTGTACGACATCTACCACATGCAGATCATGGAGGGCGACGTAATAGCCACCATCCAAAAATACCATCCCTATATTGCCCACTACCATACGGGTGGGGTTCCCGGCAGAAATGAAATAGATGAAACACAGGAGCTCTTTTATCCAGCCATTATGCGGGCAATTCTGGAAACTGGCTATCAGGGCTACGTGGGCCAGGAATTCATTCCCAAAAGAGAAAACAAGCTGGCGTCGCTTAAGCAGGGGGTAGAAATTTGCGATGTGGGGTAAGCGCCTGGACGGCAATGAAACAGTACCCTTCCACTCATGCCGGACGGAGAAGACCTGTTGCAAAGGCTCTTACTCATCCTGTGCAATAAATATTAGTAACGCACGCCTTTAACGGTGCTACTATGTGTACCAGTATAAGTTCTTTTCTCAATAGATTATCATGAACAAAGCTTCTTCAAGCAAACCGATTATATCTCAAAAATTCTTCTGGCTAAGCCTGTTGCTGCCTGGCCTGCTCTTTTCCGGAGGTTGTAACAAGAATGAAAAAAAGGAAGAGAAGCAAGCTGCTGTAGATCAAAGAATTAAGCAAATGGATCCGGTGCAAACGGCACAGATCGCTAAGTCCACCCAGGCACTGGTGAACCCAGAGCTGGCTGAAGGCCTTAGCATCAGTCTGTGGGGCATCGATTCGCTGGTGGCTGATCCCATATCTATAGATGTGGATGATCGGGGACGCCTGTTTTATGCCAGGACCAACAGACAAAAAAATTCGGAGTTTGATATCCGGGGTCATCAGGATTGGGAAACCGGGTCTATTCAACTGCAGACCATTGAGGATAAGCGGGCCTTTCTGCACAAGACGCTCTCGCCCGAGAACAGCGACAAAAATCAGTGGCTGAACGATCTGAATGGCGATGGCTCGCATGACTGGAAGGATATGACCATTGAAAAAGAGCATATCTACCGCCTGGAAGATACTTCGGGCGATGGTGTTGCTGATCTGTCGCAGTTGGTGGTGGAGGATTTTAATGATGAAGTAACCGATGTGGCCGGTGCCGTGATGGCGTATGAGGATGAACTGTATGTAGGCGTTGCTCCCGACATGTGGCGCATGAAAGACACCAACGGCGATGGTATTGCAGATGATAAAACCTCTATTTCCCATGGCTATGGTGTCCATATTGGCTTTGGGGGCCATGGCATGTCGGGCCTGGAGATGGGCCCCGATGGTAAGATCTACTGGGGCATCGGTGATATTGGCTTCAATGGACAAGGAGCGGACGGTACAAAGTGGGAGTATCCGAACGAAGGCGTGATTGTACGGTCAAATCCCGATGGCAGTGACTTTGAAGTGTTTGCTCATGGACTAAGAAATACCCATGAATTTGTGTTTGACGAATGGGGCAACCTCATCAGCGTTGACAACGACGGGGATCACCCGGGCGAAAATGAGCGCCTGGTTTATATAGTCAATGGCTCCGACACCGGCTGGCGCATCAACTGGCAGTTTGGTAAATACAGAGACCCGGATAATAATGCCTATAAGGTATGGATGGATGAGCAACTGTTTAAGCCAAGGTTTGAGGGGCAGGCTGCTTACATTACCCCGGCTATTCAAAATTTCATCAGTGGTCCAACGGGCATGATTTACAATCCCGGTACAGCCCTGAGCCCGCAATGGAAGAACCACTTTTTTGTGGCAGAATTTGTTGGCAACCCTGCGCAATCGGGCATCCATGCCTTTACACTCAAGCCAAAGGGTGCAGGTTTTGAGCTGGGGAAAACCAACATGATCATGAAAGGAATTCTGGCGACCGGTATAGACTTTGGCCCGGATGGGGCCATGTATGTGGCAGACTGGCTGGAAGGCTGGGGCACCAAAGACCATGGCCGGATCTGGAAACTGGACGATACGACGGGTGTAGATATGGCACAGCGCCAGCAAATCCAATCGCTGCTGGCTGCCGATTTCAAAAAATATACAGAAGCCCAGCTGGGAGAGCAATTGGTAAACCCCGACATGCGGGTGCGCCAGAAGGCACAGTTTGAGCTGGCCGGCCGGGGTGCCAAAGGCGCCGAAGTCTTCAAGCAGAATATTCAGCAGACAGATAATCAGTTCGCCCGCATTCATGGCATCTGGGGCATCAGCCAGCTGGCCCGGCAGGACCCTCAATGGGCAAGGGTGTTGCTCCCCCTGTTGCAGGATACGGATGGTGAGATCAGGGCACAGGCAGCCAAATGGTTGGGCGATATTCGCTATAAAGAAGCAGGTGATGCCCTCATCCCGATACTTAAAGACGAAAACAGCCGTGCCCGCTTTTTTGCTGCCGAGGCCCTGGGAAGAATCGCCTATGCACCGGCCATTCAGCCAATCATTGCACTGCTGGAGGCTAACAACGATAAAGATACCTACCTGCGCCATGCCGGTAGCCTGGCCCTGTCCAGAATCGGAGACGCAGCACCCATTATTGCTTTGGCAGACCACCCTTCCGCAGCTGTGCGGATG
>JASLAE010000085.1 GCA_030147305.1 Cesiribacter sp. | reverse complement strand
ACTTTAGCCTGCCAGATGACTTTAGCTACCTCTACTTAAGCTCCCATGCAGAAAAACAAAAGGACAGGAATATACAACGCATAAAGCTTCCTGCAGATTTTGCAGCCATCAATGGCCCTGTGCTTACCCTGCTGGATAGTGCAGATATTAATGCAATTATGCTGAGTGGCAATTTTACCATCAACCCTGATGGAGCTCGTGAAAACTTTCAGGGGGCTACTTTTGAAGGGTGGCCGGGGGGCAGAGCGGTTGCCGCTGCACCTGATTCTCTGGAATATGAGCAAGCGACTGCCACACCAGATTCCACTGCGCAGGCACTTGATGAGGCTACCGCAGCAATCGAAGAGGCGCCAGATTCTCTTGTAAATACAGAAGCATCACCCGCAGGAACCGATCGTTATGCTGGTTTCGTGCCAGCCAGACAAGCCAACAACCTGCCGGCGAAAGCAGAGGAGATAAAACGATACCTGCAGCAGCAGTTACCACAACATGAAATACTGGTAAGGCAAAATTCAAACACTGTTGAATTTAAAATTGATAAGAACCTGGAGTATGAATTCAACAGTGTGTATGTGAGCACAGACTATTTGCCACAACTACGTGCCATGAATAATATCCTTAAAGCAAAACCACAACTTAAGCTTCAGTTAATTGGTCACACCGATGAGGTGGGCACAGAAGAAATCAATGACCGGGTATCTGTTCAAAGGGCAGAAAACATTGATACCTTTTTCAAACATAGAGGTATAGGAGAAGCAAGAATTGAAGTTGAAGGCGTTGGCAATACAGAGCCGCTGGTTGATAACGCTAATGAACAGAATCGCAAAAAGAACAGAAGGGTAGAAACCATTTTCAGATTAAGCCTCTAAAACACCATTGAAGTATATAGACACCCATTTTAGAAACATGGAATTAGCTGAACACCTTCACACAAAATAATACCCATCTTTATAATAACTTAAGGATGCTTAAACAAAGAAAAAGGCTGGCAAATAACCAGCCTTTTCTTTTTAGCTAAGTATACTGCTAGCCTTGTTACCTTCAATAACTTTGATTGCTGCATCGATAACGCTCTGGGTGTTTAACCCATATTTTCGATCAGCTGTTCGGGAGTTCCACTCTCACCAAAACTTTCTTCAACCCAAATATTTCCACCGCAGCTGGAACATTACGACCCAGGACCTGCGCAACACCGTCGCCCAGCCCGCGATTTAGCTTATGTTCTTCTGCGGTAACTGCACAACCCTGTGTTTTCACACGTTGCAGAACAGCCGCTACATCCAAAGGTAGAGTATATTAGTCATGGTGGAGTATTGTCTGTTAATGAATAATCTGGTTGGTATGTTCGCTGGTCTTTACCTTTTCTATGATGTCATCAATTTTTCCCTCTTCATTGATGACAAAGGTTGTACGGGCTGTACCCATATACTTACGGCCATACATGGATTTTTCTACCCATACGCCATATTTTTCATGGATGCTTTTGTCTTCGTCAGCTATAAGTGAGAAAGGCAGATTATATTTTGCAATAAACTTGCGGTGTGAGGCGGCGTTATCTGAACTAACCCCAATCACAACGTAGCCCTTAGCCAGTAGGGCATCATGATTGTCTCTTAAATCACAGGCTTGTGCAGTACAACCGGGGGTATCATCTTTTGGATAAAAGTAGAGTACTACTTTTTTGCCACGATAGTCACTCAGGCTTATGTTGTTTCCATTCTGATCAATACCGGTAAAATCCGGTGCCTGCTGATGTTTTTCAAGCTTCATGCTTACTATAGTTTAGAAGTATAAATTTGTTCGTTGCCGGCATTATCCTTTACACGCACTTCAATAGGACCCCTGAAAGGCTTGACTTTATCCATCTTTTCAGACCAGATAAGCGAACGCTTATAGTCATAATTCATCAGCACCCACTCACCGTCAACACTCACCTCAAAACTCTTGATACCGGATAATCGATCGGAAATCTGGTATGCAAGGCTGGAGGAATTTGCCCGGACCGGTCTGATAACAGGTGGCACTGTGTCTGTAAGTAATGTGTACTGGCCCAAGGTGCGGGTTCTAAAAGTGATCTGATCGCCCTGCCATTCGCCGCCAGCCCAACCCCAGCTGTTCTTACCTCTAACTTCATACACATGGGTCTTATCTTTGGGATACGCCTGCTGGGATTTAAGCGTAACCGTGATGTTGCTGTTAAGTGGATATACATCTTCACTTATGGCAAAAACCTCTTCTGTTGCTGTTTTCCGATAGCTTGTTTGTAAATATAGGGTATCGAAAAGAGAATTTTTGGGGAACGATAAATCAAGTTCCGGCAGATACAGATTAAAGGCTGTCTGGCTGGGAACGGCTGCTTTGAAATTAAAAAGCCTGGTATTTCCATGGACTACGGCAGAGTCTGGCAGTCCTTCGCGTAAGTCCCAAAGGTATAGTGCAGCTGTGGTCGTAGTATATGCTGGTGCTGTACTATATTGTCTTCTGTTGCTGTAAACAATGGCTTCAGCGGAGGCATCTTTTGGCACATTGGCGGTAAAGGCCATGATGTTATCATAAATCTTTGGGTCGCTGCCAGGTTTATTGCTGAAGTTGCTGATCTGTGGCTTGGGCACTTCACCCTTCAGCTGAAACTGTACATCGCGCACATTGCCATAGCTGTCGGATAATCTTAACAGCACATTATAGATAGAGTCGGGTTTGTCAATGACAATGTTGCCGTTTTGTTCATTGGTCACATAAAGCGGTAATTCGTTGCCATCTACTTTATAGAGGCGCATGAATTTATTGCCAGTACGTTTTCTTACCTCGTAGTGAGTATGTACCTCTATGTGTCTGGTAAGGCCAAAGGCAAACTTACTAACACTGTGGGCATAGGCCTGCTTGCCATTCACATACAATTGTACATCAGGAAACCCATTGTTGTTATCGGCCCCGTTGAGTTTGTCATAAGCCAGTAATTCAACGCCTATGGTACCCCAGGCAGGGATTGGATTACCATTTAGTTTATACACACCATTTTGTAAGGCCGGCTTGTATTCAAAGCGGCCAAATTCATGGCCGATGCGGGAATCTATTTTTTGAGTTGCCAGGGCAAGTTTAAACACCAGGGGAGGAATGTTGTCTGTGATTTCATCAAAGCCAAAGTCCAACGGGTTCAATACATCCTGTTTTGCATCCCGAATTTCGAAATGTAGGTGCGGACCGCCGGAGCCTCCGCTGTTACCACCATAACCGATTACTGCTGCCTGTTGATAGCTAAACTGGTTAGTTTCCGGGAAGAGCTCAATCTCAAAAGTCTTACTGCTGTATTGATGTTCACGTACCCATTGCGCCAAACCTTCTTCAAAGGCTTCGAGGTGGGCATAGACCGTCGTTGTGCCATTGGGATGGGTCAGGTAAATGACATTACCGTAGCCACTGGTGCTCACTTTCACCCGGCTTACGTAACCTTCGGCGGCGGCATGTATGGGCCAGCCGGTTACGCTGCCCGTTTTAATATCCAGACCCCCATGAAAGTGCCCCGGACGCAATTCCCCCATTGTGCCAGACAAAAAGTTTTGTTTGCCTGGTTGAACAGGAAATATGTAATAACCTTTTTCTTTATTGTCTTTGAGCCTGGGATTTTGTGCCAGTAGTTGAAAGGGAAGACACAAGAATGCCGTCAGTAGCAGTGCTACACTATTTAACTTCAAAATCTAAAAGGGTTTTATTTTCTATAAATGCCGTAAGGCGATCTCCCTGCTTAACTGCTGCTACGCCTTCTGGGGTTCCGGTATAAATTAAATCTCCCTTTCTTAACGTAAAAAAATTGCTTAAGTATGCTATGATGTAATCAAAGCTGAATATCATGTAGCTGGTATTTCCCTGCTGGCGTGTCTCACCATTCACCTGCAAACTGAAATTTAGATTCTGCAGATCAAAACTCTCCTTATCCAAAAATTCCGAAACTGGGGCAGAGCCATTGAAACCTTTGGCCAATGTCCAGGGTAGGCCCTTCTGTTTGGCTTTTTGTTGTAAATCGCGAGCAGTAAAATCAATTCCAACCCCTATGGCATCGTAATATTTAGGGGCAAACTTTTCAGCAATGTGCTTGCCCTCTTTACATATGCGAAGTACAATCTCTACCTCATGGTGGACATCTGTTGAGAAAGAAGGATAATAAAAGGGTTCGTTATTTCGCAACAGCGCCGTATCGGGTTTCAGAAAGATCACTGGCTCTTCGGGACGCTCGTTGCCCAGCTCTTTTATGTGTTCTGTATAGTTTCGTCCTATACCGAAAATCTTCATTGGCAGGTTTTTTGATAGATTCGTATAATATGTTCAAATATCTGAAAAAGGGCTGTACAATGCTTGATTCTATAGCTTAAACATTTTGCTGTTCCAGAACATTAATTTATAGAACATTTAGACAAATCAGACATGAAACGATCAATTTTAACGCTTATAGCTGCCCTGATGCTGGCCTTTGTGAGTAGTTGCTCCACAGTACCCCTGACAGGCAGAAGGCAGCTCTCCCTGGTACCGGACAGCCAGGTGCTGCCAATGGCCTTTCAGCAGTATCAACAGGTAATCAGTGAAAGCAAACTATCTACCAACCAGCAATATGTAAGGTCTGTGAAGACGGTTGGTTCGCGCATCTCTACTGCAGTAGAGGCCTATATGAAAGAACTTGGCCAGCAAGACAATGTCAATGGCTTTCAGTGGGAATTTAATGTAATCGCTGAAGATCAGGTAAATGCCTGGGCCATGCCTGGCGGTAAGGTAGCTTTCTATGAAGGGATTATGCCCATAACACAAAATGATGAAGGCATAGCCGTCGTAATGGGCCATGAAATTGCACATGCTATTGCCAAACATGGTAGCGAGCGCATGTCGCAGATGCTTGCGACCCAGATGGGCGGAGCTGCTTTATCCGTAGCGCTTCAGAGCAAACCTCAGTTAACCCAACAGCTGGCCTTAACAGCCTTTGGCCTAGGTTCTCAGGTAGGTGTTTTGCTGCCGTATGCACGGGACATGGAATCAGAAGCCGATCGGCTTGGCCTAATCTTTATGGCAAAAGCCGGATATGACCCAAGAGTAGCTCCTGCCTTTTGGGAGCGTATGCAGGCTAAAAGTGGAGGGGGAGCACAGCCACCCCAATTCCTGAGCACCCACCCGCACCCTGATACGCGGATAAAACAGTTAAATAAGTGGATGCCGGAGGCTGTTAAAGTGTATGAGCAAAATAAGAGAAGATAAAGCCGAATGAATAAAAAAAACCGTTTCTGTGAAGGAAGCGGTTTTTTCATGTATAGTTCTCAAGAAACTTCTGTTTTAAGGTTATCTATTATGCGAAGCGCAATGTTTGCTATTTGGCGTAACAGTTTTTCCAGTTCCTGAGCGGTGGTAAAGGGATTCATGATAGTTGTGCGCAGATAAACATCTCCATGTAAAAGGGTTTGCACGATATAAAAATCGCCCTGCTCAAGCAATTCCTTTCGGATACGGGAGTTTAGCAGATTTAAAGACCCCTTCGCTAGTTCTTTCTCAACATACCGAAAGCATACAATATTTGCCTGTGGTGGCGTGGCTAACTGAAAGCTTGCGGACTGGCTGATCAAGGCTGCAAAAGTTTTGCCCATATCGTAGAGGCTGGTGACAAAATCATTGAAGCCCTGGGTGCCATAGAGGTGGAGCATGGTAAAAACTTTAGCGCTCATCATATGCTTGGTGCATTCAAAATTGCGCTTGGCCAGGTTATACCACTCTGCCTCACCTGCCTGTTCCCATAAGTATTGGGCTGTCTGATTAAAAGTCTGGTAGGCATGCTGCTTATTCCTGAAGAGCAGCATGGTTGTAAGTGCGGGTGCCATCAACATCTTGTGAATATCGATAGCAATTGAATCCGCCTGCTCGAGCCCCCTGAGCAGCTGTTTGTATTTGGGGGAGAAAATAGCACCACCGCCATGTGCACCGTCTACATGCAGCCAAAGTCCTTGCTTTTTGCAAAACTGCGCTATTACATGCAGGTCGTCATATGCACCCGTAGAGGTAGAACAGGCACTGCCTACAACAGCAATAACTTTTATGCCTGCTGCTATGGCCCGTTCATAATATTCAGCCAGCAGCTCGGTTCGCATCTGATAACGATCATTAACAGGTATTTTAATAATACCAGATTCGCCCCAACCCATGATCCGTACTGCTCTGTCTACACAATAATGTGCTTCTTCAGAAACCATGAGTGCCAGCTTTTCCTGCGCACCCTCTGCCCATACATCAGAAGGTGCCATAGCCTTACGGGCCGATAACAGACCCGTCAGGTTTGCCAGGGTACCCCCGGACGTTAAGAAGCCATCTGCCTCCTCTCCATAACCAACAGCCTTAATAAAAACATCTGCCACCACCTTTTCAAGCGCAGAAGCTGCCGGCCCCATCTCATAAACTGCCATGCCATTGTTAAGCAAGCTGCTGAGCATATTTGCTAGTGCAGCGACAGGGGCTGTAGGGGCAATCTGGTGACCAATGTATTGCTTGTGATGCAGATGGATGGAGTGTGTCAGCAGATCCCTGAAAAGCTTGGTTGCATCTGGTTTTTCAGTTTCATAAGCTTCCCAAAAAGCAAGCTGTTCAGCGGCAGACTTCCAGGCTATTACCGGTAAATTTTCACCTTTATATGCTGAGGTCAGGTATTCTGCCAGCAAGTCTATTAATTCATGTCCGGTTTTTCTGAAATGCTCCGGGTCGTAAATATTTTCTAAAAGTGTTGTCATGTAATGCTTGATCCTATCATAAGGTGGGTTGTTGATCCATGCCAATGCCTGGTCAGATGAAAAAAGCAGCACCTTTCAGGTGCTGCTTTCAGAACAAACTTATACCATCGTTTTATGCTCAGGATTCAGTTGTTTTTACCAGGTCCTGACTATAATTCAACTTCTTAAGCAGTTTGCGTACATCCTGCCATGAACCTACCCGATACTTGGCAATGGAGGGTCCATTACCAACCCGAATGGTCACGGCATCTTCCGGCATGGTGCGGAAGGTATCCTCATCCGTCCAGTCATTGCCAAAGCAAAGAATAAAATCTGCCTGTGGCAATTCTTCCAGCAGGTGCTGTGCCGCTTTGCCCTTGTTTACTTCCAGGTTTTTAATTTCTACAATATTTTCCCCGTCAAGCACCTGCAGGTTAAGCGTAGAAGCAAGGTACTTGAGGTGGCTCGTAAGCTCACGCATCCGTAGTTCGCCAAGGCCAGATTGCACGCGCCGGTAATGCCAAACCAGAGAATAGTCTTTTTCTTCGAGAAAAGCACCCGGGGTACGGCCTACATAATCTTCCAAGATGGGGCGAATTTCTTTTTTCCAGCTATTATCCACCCGTTCTATTTTCTCAAATTCACTGGTTTCTTTTCTGATGTAGATACCGTGTTCAGCTACCAGATAAATAGGCATACCACCCAGCCATTTGTAAAGGGTGCTGGCCGTACGGCTGCTTACAACCACCAGACTGTTTTGCTTGTTGCTGGTTAATTCCTGCAATAGCTGCTCCAGATCATCGTCTGGTTTAGCCATGAGGGGGTTATCTTCAAATGGCATAAGAGTGCCATCATAGTCGGCGAAAATAAGCCTTCTTTTTGCCTTGCTGAATTTTTCAAGAATGCCTTCCAGGGCAGCTTCGTCCAGCTGTTGCGTAGACATGCTTTGCTGCTTTTCCTTAATAAAACTGAGCCTGTCCATGAAAACACGCACCCAGTTATGGATGTCATATTTTTTAGTAGTTGCCTGCATATTGCTCATGCGTCGTTCCTGTTCTGCTTCCGGCATAACCAAAGCGGCATGAATGGCATCTACCATACCATTGACATCATTGGGATTAATCTGCAGGCTGTCGAGCAATTCACGGCTCGCACCGGCCATCTCACTCAAAACCAGTACGCCATGCTGGTCTAATTTGCTGGCTACATATTCTTTAGCCACCAGGTTCATGCCGTCACGCATAGGTGTTACCAGTGCAACATCGGCTATGCGGTAAAAAGCAGAGATTGAATTAATAGGGAAAGAACGGTAGAAATAGTGAATGGGCGTCCAGCTAAGCCGGCCGTATTGTCCATTGATCCTGCCTACGCGTTCGTCTATATCTTCTTTCAGGTCTTTGTAGCGGCCTACCCGGTCGCGGCTGGGTACCAGCACCATCACCAGCGATACTTTACCGCGCCACTCCGGATATCGCTCCAGGAACGTTTCAAAAGCATGCAGGCGGTTGGGAATCCCCTTGGAATAATCAAGCCTGTCTATGCTCAGCAGTACCTTTACTTCACCCAGGGCGGTTCTGAAACGCACTTCTTTTTTGATGGTTTCGGGAGCCGCCGCACTGGTCGCATAGCTGGTATAGTCAATGCCCATGGGGAATGCATCAATCAAGACCCTGCGGTTGTTCATGTCTACCTGACCGTTGGTGTGGGTAAGCATTACAATCCGGTTTACACTGCTTAAGAAGTGGCGCATGTCGTCATAGGTATGAAAGCCTATGAGATCGGCCCCTAATAATCCTTTGAGTAGCTGGCGGCGCCAGGGCAATAAACGGAATACTTCATAAGAAGGGAAGGGGATGTGCAGAAAGAAACCAATACTGCTTTCGGGTAAACGCTCCCGAATCAACTGTGGCAACAGCAGCAACTGATAATCATGGATCCAGAGGGTGTCGCCCGGTTCTGCCAGCCTGATTACTTCTTCGCAGAATTTCAAATTTACTTTAAAATAAGCTTCCCAAAGCTCATTTTCATGAACTGCATAATTGTTGAAATAGTGAAAAGTAGGCCAGAGGGTTTCATTGCTGAAGCCTTCGTAATAATCTTTGATTTCCTGCTCTGTCAGGAAAACGGGGCTCATGTTGTTTTCCTGCAGGTGCTTTGTGATCTCCTGCTCAGTTTCCTTGGAGTCTACATAAAGACCCGGCCAGCCAATCCAAATATTATTGCCTTGCTTGTATATAGAGCCCAAGCCTGTTGCTAATCCGCCCTCGCTGGTCTGGTATTCAAGACCCTGCTCGTTCTTCTGGATTTTAACAGGCAAACGGTTTGATACTATGATTGTCTTTGACATGTTAAAAATTAGTTGACCTATGTACCAAAAAGCTAAATAATATTGAGGATAAACAACAGCCTTAGGGTAATTTAAGAAAAACCATAAAACAGTGGAAACGTTTGCTTTAGAACTATCTATTTAATGCTCTAAGTTTAATTTCTGTTAATTTTCTCTTCGTATCCAACGGAAATTCACCGCGCATCATCCAGTCATAAAAACCGGGCTCTTCTTTTAAAACATCCTGTACCGGCCTAAACCGGTGTTTGCCAAAATTCATCACCTCAACACCTTCGTGGTTGAATACAAAGCGCCCGGCCAGGTCTACCATTTTACTGTTAAAGAGTTTGTGCAGACTGTCCATACTGCTACTCTTTACCACGCCAACTTTTTGCCCATTGCTGTCTTCTACTTCCAGGCCATCGTAGCGCTCCAGCTGAGACAACAACACTTCAAAGGTGGCTTTCGTATCTGCTTCTGCACTATGGGCATTCACAAGTTCTTTCTCGCAATAAAATTTGTAAGCCGCAGAGAGCGTACGCTTCTCCATCAGGTGAAAGATAATTTGGGCATCGATCAGCTTTTTGTTGCGCACATCGAATTCAATTCCCGACCGCAGAAATTCTTCCACCAGCATAGGAATATCGAATTTAATATGGTTAAATCCTGCCAGATCACAATCATGCAGCACCCGTTTGATGGTTGGGGCCAGCTCTTCAAAAGTCGGGCAATCTTTAAGGTCCTCATCGTAAATACCATGCACCATGCTTACTTCTGCAGGAATGGGAATGCCGGGCTTGATGCGATAGTTATGTTCTTCCTGTCGTCCGCCCGGATGTATTTTCAGGATAAAGAGCTCAACAATCCGATCACGGCAAACATTTGCGCCCGTTGCCTCAATATCAAATATGGCTAGGGGATTTCGTAGATGTAAATTCATAATAAATAGTGTGCAGCAGGGGGCAATAAAGTGGGTGTTAATCCAACAAAGTGTTTGCCAGTTGCTGTAGATCAGTACCCCCAAAATTGGCAGAACTCATCAGTAAAAAAACTGTATTTTTTTTGTCTTGTTGCCTTACCCAGGCCTCCAGCAGCCTGGGCTCAGAAAAAGCACGAAGGTTGTTGTCTCCAAAGGCTTCCAGCACATCTTCTTCGCTAAAGGCCTCGAGCCTTTTGTTGCTTACTACCTCCGGGTTAAAATAAACGGCTGGCAGGTCGGCGCTGGACATGGTTCCATTGTACTTGGGAAGGAAATTCTTGCTCAGGCTGCTGAAAGTATGCAGCTCCAGGCAGGCTACAAGTTT
>JASLAE010000030.1 GCA_030147305.1 Cesiribacter sp. | reverse complement strand
AATTAACTGGCGAAGCATTTATCCCACAGCTAAACCCGGAAACTAACGAGACAAATGTAAAAGGGATCTACATGGCAGGCTCAGTGGTGGGTGGTGAAGAAACAGCGAAAATCTTCATCGAGAATGGAAAACTACATGCCAAACCTATCATACATAACATACTTAAACAAATGGGTAAATGATTCACCGCAAACGTTGCCAATTTTTTAGGTGAAAATATTCTTTACTTTATTTACCAATCTCATAGGCATTCCAATCACATAATGTAAAAAGTTTAAGAATATAGACACATAATTACTATTTTCATATACTCGGCATGCCGAGCAATATTGTGCATTTTTAAAAAGTGGTATATGCCTCACTCCTAATTTGTATATTTCATAAAATTTAACTGTACCGTTAACCCTTTAATTACGAATGAAAAGAGGATTATTTACATTGCTAGTTGCAGCTCTTGTGAGTGGCAATGCCTGGGCAAGTGGGTATCAGGTGTTGCTCCAAAGCAATCGCTCTACCGCGATGGGCAACATCGGTGTAGGCCTGCGCCCTGACCCTTCTGCCATTAATTTTAACCCGGGAGCTTTAGCATTGATGCGCCAGAATGGCATACAGGTGGGAGCAAACCTGATCTATTCAAATATTGCTTATCAGCCTTTTAACAGCAATGATGTTTACCGCACAGAGAACCCTGTAGGTACACCCTTTCATGTATTTGCAGCTTTTGGTGCTGATGATAGTAAACTTAAATTTGGTTTGGGTATATACACACCTTATGGTAGCAGCGTTCAATGGGAAGATGGATGGGAAGGGCAGTTTAATCTAACACAATTGTCCCTGCAGGCTATCTTCATTCAGCCAACGGTAAGCTATGCATTATCAGAAAATTTTTCTGTTGGCGTAGGCCTGATCTATTCTATCGGCGGTGTAAACCTGCAGCGTAATATAGATCTGCAATATTCCGACGGTACTTATGCAAACGCGGAGCTGGATGGTAAAGCTTCTGGCTTTGGTTATAATCTTGGTATTTATTATGCTCCTTCCGAGAAGTTTTCTTTGGGGGTGAACTACCGTTCAAGAGTAAATATGCAGGTAGAAGATGGCACTGCCACCTTTAACAGACCCTCGGCTGCAGCAAGCGTAATACCCGCGAGCACTTCTTTTACGGCCGAATTACCCCTGCCCAGCTACTTTACCATTGGCGCCTCATTCCGTCCATTAGAAGCACTCACCATCGGTATTGATGTATCAAGGGCCGGATGGAGTGCCTACGAAAAGCTCCGTTTTGACTATGCGGAGCCGGTGAATGGCCAGGATTTTACAGAAGATGACCGTAATTATGAATCTTCCTTTACCTATAAATTTGGCGCCGAGTATCAGGTAGTGAATGCAGTAGCCCTCAGAGCAGGTGCTTATTATGATCAGACTCCAGTACAGGATGGTTATCTGACTCCTGAAACACCAGACTCTGATGCGATTGGCCTGACTGCCGGGCTGGGACTTAACCTGGGAGACAACTTTGCTGCCGATCTTTCTTTCCTGTATATCAACAGGGTACAACGTGACAATGAATCAGTACTTGAAGGCGGCCTTAGCGGCACTTATAAGGCTAAAGCAATTATACCGGGTTTATCATTAACCTATAAATTCTAAATCTGCATTAATATGTATTTATATAATCAATACCTAAAAAAGCCACTGGTCGTGCTTTCCCTGCTGGGCATTGCTACAGCCTGTGAGCCCGAAATTGAGCGCGATGCACCCAATTATGAAGAAGCGCGTGGCGAAGCAGACTTTTCATTGTATGTAGCCTTGGGGAATTCTCTTACTTCTGGCTACGCTGATGGAGCCCTTAACAGACAGGGACAGGAATGGTCATACCCGGCCATTATTGCCGAAAAAATCAAATACATCAATCCCCAGCTGGAGTTTAATCAACCGCTGTTGCCAGAAGGACGAGCAAACGGAACACGGTTTATAGAAAGTTTTGGGTCGACAGGTCTGCCGAATATTGTAGCTGAACAAAATGGTCTTGACAATACGACCATTTTTACACCAGTAAGCGGCACCTATCAGAACTTAGGTGTACCGGGTGCTACAGTAGGTAGCCTTACCATGCCAGGCTATGGTTCGGCACAAGGCAATCCATACTTTGCCCGTTTTGCCACCACCCCTACTACTACCATCGTAGAAATGGCTGCAGCACAGTCGCCCACTTTCTTTACGCTTTGGATCGGCAACAATGATGTGTTAGGATACGCCACTGCCGGGGGTGTAGATGCTACCATTACAGACCCTGGTGCCTTTGAAGTAAGCTATAAGGCCATCATTGATCAGCTGAAGGCATCCAATGCAAATATTGAAGGGGCTATTGCCAATATTCCTGATGTAAATAAAATACCTTATGTAGCTTTAATCCGGTATAACCAGCTTGAGCTTACTGCTGAACAGGCTACCCTGGCTAATGACACATATGCTAGCCAGATTGATCCCTCGCTACAGGAAGCCGTTACCTATGGTGTAATAGAAAATGTGGTGACAGAGCGTGCTTTGAAGGAGCAGATCATTCCAGGTGTTGCCCGTGCTGTTGTCAAGCAAAACATAGCCACCAGCTCACCTTGCAATACAACGCCAGATCCAGCAGCATGTGCCGAGACAGTAATCGCTTCCGGTCAGGCAGATCAGCAAATAGCAGGCTTAACCACTGCTTTAAATGAAAATTACTTTCTGCCAGCAGATGAGCGAGATCCAAGTTACAATGGGGTTTATCCAATCATTGATGCGCAGCTGGAAGCCAATCAGGCTGCTATCGATCAAAGCATTGAGCAAACGCTAACAGCCTATGAAGCTGAGCAGCTGCCAGAAGAAAATCAGGTCGCTTTGAAGGCAGCCATTGATTCTGTATTCAGTGCCCAAAAAACGCAGCTGCAAGCAGCCGGCATATATCCTAATTTTGTAGAAGGCCCTAATGCGTTTATCATTGAAGATGATAGTCCTGAAAATCCACTGGGCATCAGACACCTGCGCGAAGGTGAGCGCATATTGCTCAGCGCGCAGGCAGAGGGTCAGTTAACTCCACAAACCGCAGCACTACCTAAAGCTGATAAATATATTTTAGATGCTGCTGAATTAACTGCCATCAATGAAGCAATAACTGCATACAATAGCATTATATCTGAAGTTGCTAATGAAAATACCCTGGCGCTGGTAGATATGAATGCATTCTTTGAGCAGGTTGCCAATAACGGAGTAACAGAAAATGGCACCCGTTTTACTGCTGCTTTCATTACTGGTAATGCATTTAGTTTAGATGGTGTGCACCTTACCCCTAAAGGTTATGCACTGGTTGCAAAGCAATTTATCAATACCATCAATGCTTACTATGATTCTCAAATACCGGAACCTAGCCTGAATAACTATCCTGCTGTTGCATTCCCGAACAATTGATTATAAAAGCCGGATTACCATCCGGCTTTTTAATAATTCAATCGATGTTTGAACATTTAATACCTGATTTATGTTGTGCCTGTTATAGAAATTGCTTTACCTTTGTAACGCGATTCTTTAAATAACTTAATTCGCAAGAACAATGAAATTGAACAAATCTCTTTTTGCCCTCATGCTTTCAGGCGCTTTTTTTGTAGCCTGTGATAGCAAACCAGCTGGTGATGTAGCCGAAGTAGGCGCTGCCCAGGAAGTTAGCGATGTGCAGGGTGCTGCTATGTTTTCTGTGGATACTACCGAAAGTAAGATAGGCTGGATTGGCCTTAAGCCCGGCGGACGTCACTATGGCTCTTTTGGACTGGAGAATGGTGCTCTGCAGGTACAGAATGGCGAGGTTGCAGGTGGCACTTTGGTGATGGATCTTAATAATATAGATGTAAAAGACCTGGATGGTGATTACAAACAAAAACTAACCGGACACCTGAAATCTCCAGATTTCTTTGATGTGGCGAACCATCCTACTGCAAAATTTGAGATCACTAATGTTGCTAAGCTGGATAACACTACTGGAGCAGATGCCACCCTTAGTGAAGAAGCAAGCAAAGAAGTTGACAATGCAGCTGATCAGTTCGTTCCTGAAGTAACCAACCCAACGCACCGTGTAACGGGTAACCTTACCCTTCGCGATACTACGCTTAGCGTTACTTTCCCTGCCCGTATTGAATTAACAGACGCTGGTCTGCAGGCCAAAGCTCGTTTTGTGATTGACCGCACCCAGTGGGGCATTACTTTCCGTGACGATACCAGCCCTACTAACAGGGCTAAAGATGAAGTAATTTTCAATAACGTAGCAATTGGCTTCGATTTGAATGCTAAAAAGCAATAAGGTTTTTAATTTCGTTTAGCTTAAAGGGAAGTTCTGCTTAGGACTTCCCTTTTTTTATCTTTGCGCCTGATGCCTCAGAAAGAAAGCTTTGATATTCCTGCCGCTGAAATCGGCCATTTTATTGAGCAGGCCCTGCAATGGGCTATGCAGGAAGAGGAGTATCTGGCTTATTATACCAACTGTAAGATTACATATCCATATGGTGCATTTCAGCATGTGTTGGCCATAGGTGCCCATGAGTTGCTGGAACTGGGTGATATACCTTTCCAGAAACTTCAGCAAAAGCATGAGCAGCAGCCTGGCTGGCGCTTTGGTTATCTTACCTACGATTTAAAAAATAAGATTCATGGGCTGAGCAGCCGGCATAAAACGATCGTTCCTTTTGCTCTATGCACTTTCTTCAGCCCCAAACACCTGCTTTTATTTAATGACTGTGGGGTTGAAATTGAAAGCATTGAGAGCCCCATGCAAATTTTTAATGCTATAAGAGCTGTTCAGCCTGTGCCCTTGCGTGCCTGTAAAGCTGCCCAACCCAAGGCATTGATGGATAAACAGGAATACCTTGCAAGAGTAGCGGCTATTAAGAACCACATCAGAGAAGGCGATTGCTATGAGCTCAACCTGTGCTTTGCGTTTGGGGTAAATGCTTATGAAGAAGATCCGCTGATGTTGTTCCGCCAGCTTAAGGCCAATTCTCCTGCTCCTTTTACCTGCTTTCACCGTTATGGTCATCAATTCCTGATTTCCGCCTCTCCTGAAAGATTCCTGAAAAAAGAAGCAGATCTGCTTATCTCCCAACCCATTAAAGGAACCATCAAGAGAGGAGAAACACTGGTTGAAGACGAGCTGCTAAAAGCACAATTAGCCAAAAGTGAAAAAGACCGTGCGGAGAACCTCATGATCGTAGATCTTGTGCGCAATGATCTTGCACGCAGTTGTACCTGGGGCACGGTGGCAGTGCCAGAGCTTTTTGGCATTTATAGTTTTCAGCAGGTTCACCAGATGACCTCAACCATTACCGGCCGGCTTAGACCGGGTGTTCCGTTTATGGAGGCAGTAAAAGCAGCCTTCCCCATGGGAAGTATGACGGGCGCTCCTAAAAAAATTGTAATGGAGCTGATAGATCAATATGAGTTAACACAGCGTGGTTTATATAGTGGCGCAGCCGGTTACATTACACCTGCCGGTGATTTTGATTTCAACGTGGTCATTCGCAGCATGCTGTATGACACTCAACATCAGAAACTTACATTCAGCGTTGGCGGAGCCATTACCTGGGATTCAGATCCTGAACAGGAATATGCAGAATGCCTGTTAAAGGCAAAGGCAATCCTGCAATTGCTCCAGGCTGGTACCAATGATTTATAAACGGTGGTACAGGAATAAGACTGCCAAATTGTCACAACATTCAGGAATTTCCTATATTTGCATCCTGTTAATGCAGCATTGAATCCAAGGCGCTTAGCCAGCTCGAAGAGCCTTTGGTAAAGCCTGAGATTTTTATGTTGTGATTACCAAACTACCTACGCGGAAGAATTTAGTATGAATAACCTGATACAGGACATAACACTGTTGCAGCCGGAAACAAAGGAAGAAAGCTGCGGTATTAAGATTTCTGAGGAGCAAAATACCGGCAAATCCCGTAAGCTTTACATCGAAAGCTATGGCTGCCAGATGAATTTCTCCGACAGTGAAATTGTCTCATCCATCATGCAGAAAGAAGGCTTCGATACTACCAGCGAGGCCGAGCTTGCTGATATCATATTCCTGAACACCTGCTCTATTCGTGAGAAAGCTGAGCAAACGGTTCGTAACCGCCTAACCCATTTTAACGGCTTAAAGCGGCAGAAACCCCATTTACTGGTGGGTGTTCTGGGCTGTATGGCCGAACGCCTGAAAGAAAAATTGCTGGAAGAAGAAAAAATTGTTGATATGGTGGTAGGTCCGGATGCCTACCGGGATTTACCAAACCTCATCAACAGTGCCGATGATGGACAAAAAGCAGTGAATGTTTTTCTTTCCCGGGAAGAAACCTATGCAGATATCTCTCCGGTGCGGCTGAATTCTAATGGGGTAACTGCATTTATCTCCATCATGCGTGGCTGCGATAATATGTGCTCGTTTTGTGTAGTGCCATTTACCCGCGGCAGGGAGCGCAGCCGCGACCCGCATTCCATCGTTGCAGAAGCACAGACCCTGTTTCAGCAGGGTTTCCGGGAGGTTACGCTCCTGGGCCAGAATGTAGACAGTTATAAATGGTCGCCGGAAGAAAACAACAAAGCAAAGCTGGAGAAAGCTGGTGTAAGCCAGCTGGTTAACTTTGCACAATTGCTTCAGATGGTTGCAGAAGTAAACCCGGACTTAAGGGTGCGCTTCTCTACTTCTCATCCCAAAGACATTACAGATGAAGTGCTGCATACCATGGCCCGCTACGAAAACATCTGCAAATATATTCACCTTCCCGCACAAAGCGGTAACAGCAGGGTTTTGCAGCTCATGAATCGTACATACGACCGGGATTGGTATTTAGATCGTGTAACGGCAATTCGCCGAATTCTTGGTCAGGAATGTGGCATCAGCTCCGATTTTATTGCTGGCTTCTGTACAGAAACAGAAGAGGAGCATCAGGATAGTTTAAGCCTGATGGACCAGGTGAAATATGATTTTAGCTATATGTTTTTCTATAGCGAACGCCCTGGTACCCTGGCTGCCAAGAAATATCAAGATGATATTCCGCTGGAAGTGAAAAAACGCAGACTGGCCGAGATCATCCAAAAACAGCAACAGTATTCACTGGAGCGCAATAAAATGGATGTGGGCAAAGTGCATAAGATCCTGATAGAAGGTGTTTCACGCAAATCTGAAGCGCAGCTACAGGGACGCACCACGGCCAACAAAGTGGTGGTTTTCGATAAAGGAAAGCTGGAAAAAGGGCAGTATGTACATGTGCTTGTTACAGGTTGTTCGGGTGCTACACTTTTTGGTGAAGTAGTTGCTGATTATGCGCTCGTATAGCTCCTTAGCCAACAAGACATCAATATAAAATGAGTTGGTGATTACCAGAATACATAAGATATGTTGGTGGTCATCACCATTCAGGATAATGCTAAATTAAAACTTCCCAGTGACCGAACAGGAGCTTCAATCAATAAAACTTCGCTTTGGCATTGTAGGTAATTCATCATTACTGAACCATGCCATAAAGGTGGCCGCTCAGGTTGCCCCTACTGATATGACGGTGCTCATATCAGGAGAGAGCGGCGTGGGTAAAGAATCTTTTTCTAAGATCATTCACCATCTCAGTGCTCGCAAGCATGGCCAGTTCATAGCCATTAACTGTGGTGCCATTCCCGAAGGCACCATAGATTCGGAACTGTTTGGGCATGAGAAAGGCTCTTTTACAGGTGCTTCAGAAGCGCGCAAAGGCTATTTCGAAGTAACGAATGGTGGCACCATTTTTCTGGATGAGATTGGTGAAATGCCCCTGGGTACACAGGCACGTCTGCTACGGGTACTGGAAAATGGTGAATTTATTCGTGTGGGCTCTTCTAAAGTACAGAAAACAGATGTGCGGGTAGTAACGGCTACCAATGTAAATCTGGTGGAAGCTGTCGAAAAAAGGAAGTTCAGGGAAGACCTTTATTATCGATTAAGCACAGTACCCATTTATGTACCCCCCCTGCGCGAACGGGGCGATGATGTGGAGTTGCTCTTTCTAAAATTTGCTACTGACTTTGCAGAGCGCTATCGTGTACGACCCATCAAACTGGAGCCCGATGCCATAAATATTCTGCTCAATTATCGTTTCCCGGGTAACATCAGGCAGCTTAAAAACCTGGTAGAACAGATCAGTGTTCTGGAAATAAACAGGGACATCAATGCAGACACCCTGCGCCGGTACCTGCCACAGGAGGGCAATCTTGTGCCTGCCATAATACCCCGGCAGCAACAGTCAAAAGACGAAAATTTTACTGAAAGGGATCTTTTGTATAAAGTGCTTTTTGAAATGCGTCGAGACCTGACAGAATTGAAGAAACTGGTCCATGATGTGCTTCAAAACGAGAGTAATGGTAGCCAGATCATCCACGAGCATAGCAACCTGTTTCACAGCCTGGGTACCGGTGCAGAGTTTGACGAGTCTGAAGAAGTAAGCCTGCGCCTTGATCGCCCAACTGCAAGACCCGATGAAGAAGAGTACGAGATGGATAGTGTAGAAGACATTACCCATGAAATAGAAGAAGATGAATCACTTTCTTTAGAGAAAAAAGAAAAGGAAATGATTGTTAAAGCGTTACGTAAGAATAGTAACAAGCGTAAATGGGCGGCCCGTGATCTGGGAATTTCTGAACGTACGCTTTATCGCAAAATAAAACAATATGAGATTGAAGAATAAAGCCTGCACTGGTTTGTTGCTGGCTGTGGTTTTTATGCTTCAGGGCTGTGGCTTTTATTCCTTTACAGGATCCAACCTGCCACCCACCGTTGCTACCATTTCCGTGCAAAGCTTCTATAACGAATCTGGTGGCGGACCTCCTACCCTTTCTCAATCCTTTACAGAAGGTCTGAGGGATTTTTATCAGCGCAACACCAATCTTAGTTTACAGGACAATGGCGGAGACCTGCAGCTGGAAGGCAGCATTGTTGGGTGGGACCTTGCCCCTGTTGCACCTACGGCTACCGGTAACGACCAGATCAGTGACCTGGCGGGCCAGCAGCGGTTAACCATTGCTGTAAGAGTTATTTATGTGAACACCCAGGACGAAGCCCAAAGCTTTGAAAGAACCTTTTCTTATTGGGCAGATTATGACCCAGATAAGACAGATTTACAAAGCGAAGAGCCTCGCCTCATTCAAGAGATCTTTGAAAGGATCACCTTTGATGTCTTCAATGCTACTGTAGCAAACTGGTAAATTTTATTTATCTTCATCAAAAATATAGGGATTGAACCGGCAGAAATTAACTGAACTCATTACTTATCCGGAGCGTTTGAGCAGCCGGGAAACTGCTATGCTTACTGAAATGGCAGCGCAGTATCCCTATGCTACAGTTGTGCAGATCCTGCTTGCCAAAAGCATGCAGCAACATGCTGACGCCCGCCAGAGTTTAGCCAATGCTGCCCTATATACCCCCAACAGGCAGATTTTACGCCTGGTTATGGAAGATAAACTGCCTCGACTGGGAACTGAAACAGCCCCCGTTAGCAAAAGCCATTCAGAAGAAAACGGCACCAACGAAGAAACTCCGGAATCCCCCACCGGATCATCATTTATACTGACAGCGTCCGGTACTGCACAGAAACAAACGCCCTTTGTAAAAAAGGATGTCTTTGAAGAACTGCAGAAAAACCTGAAGCAGCTGCGGGATAAACGCAGCCAGAAATACCTGCAAAATAACCCAGATGCTGACCCTCATGGACCTGTCAGTACTTCTTCTTCGCTGGTAGGCATGCACCCTACCCTGAAACAAATTGTAGAAGAGCATGCGCAGTTAAACCTCAACAATCCGCACATTCAGCAACAGCGAAACCTGATAGACTCTTTCCTGCAGAATGTTGGCGACCTGCCACGCAGACAGCCACAGGCTTCCAATCCGGCAGAAGAAGTGGATGATCTTTCTCAAAGAAACACGCTCTCACCACAGGATTTAGCCACTGAAACATTAGCCCTGATCATGGAACGACAGGGTAAGAATGAAAAGGCGATCGATATTTACGAGAAATTAATATTGAAATATCCACAGAAAAGCGCTTACTTTGCAGACTGTATTGAACGGCTTAAAAAAGAATCCTAGATGACCCTCGTTATTACTTTGATCGTTATCATCTGCCTTCTATTGGTATTGGTGGTTTTGGCACAAAACAGCAAAGGTGGCGGACTATCCTCTCAGTTTGGTGGTGGCGGAGCATCACAAATGATCGGTGTTAAACGCACCAGTGACCTGCTTGAAAAAGTTACCTGGGGTTTGGCCATAGCCCTGCTTGCCCTTAGCCTGGTAACCAACATTGTGTTCAACGAGCGTGAGCAGCAAGGCCCTTTAAGCCCTAACATTGAACGTGCTCAGGAAACAGTAATACCCGGTCCGGCTGGTGGTGGTCTTGAAGGTATAGAGGGTGGTGCTCAGCAAGATGCCGGTGCCCCTGCAACAACTACCCCAGCAGCAGGAGATTCTGCTCAATAAAGAAGACCTTCACTAAAAAGATAGAACCTCTGGAATCCCAGAGGTTTTTTTATTTAAAGACTGTTCTAATAATTTGTATTATTTTCTTTCTGGACCTCGAATAGCCCCAACGGGTAAAATAAAAACCAATAATAAACAGCTACCGGTCAGGCTGCATTGGTAAGCACCTTACGGACCAACTGACGTTTGGCAACAGGCAGTAATGTTTCCTCCAGTGGGCACTCAAGACCGGAGGTAAACCAGAAAGTGGCAGGATTTGGCAGATCCCGATATTTTCTGACCAAATCCAGTTTTATTTTTTCACAGGTATTAACAATCGTCAGAGGCTGGTTTTCAAGAAACTCTAGGTTTATTCCGCCAAATCGCTCCTCTTCCTGATGAAAGACCTGTACTTCATAACGGTAAATGTTCATCTCTACCTTCATGCGCTCCTGTACAAGCAAATAACCTTCCCGTGCATATAAGGGATAGATGCCTATTGGTCTGAGCGACACCTGAGATTCTACATACTCATAAATGCTTTTACCCTTATCGAGTGCAGCTTTAATTCTGGGGATAGAAAATGACAATATTGCATCCAGTTCCAGCATAAGCTCATCATCCTGAACCAGCTGTTCGTAAAATAGCCTGAGTCGCTGCCAGTCAGCACCTGTCAGCTTTTTAGGCATGGCTTCCTGTAACTGGCTTTTGCTTTCCTTCAGTTTTGTAAGACTTCGGTAATGCTGCACCAGCTCTGCCATTTCAGGATAAAGCGCCTGTCGGTCAAATGAAAGCTGCACCTCCTGCAGATAAGCCAGCAAAAGGTATTTCTTGTATTCAAAATCAATGAGGCCTTGTGTTAGCCAGTCTTCGGGCAATCCTTTCATAAACTAACGGTTTAGCTATACACTTATAAGATACGAAATTCTGTCAGGTAATGACATACTGCCTATCTGTCAGCAGTGAGAAGAATATGACATATTATACGGCCATTATGATGAAATAATCAGCAAAAACAGGCAAAAAACTCCTGAATTTTGCAATTGGCACAGGAAATGCAATAGGCATGGGAGGATAGAAGATGTTATTTTTAAACCCTAATTTAAATTTTATAAACGATGTCTAACCTGAACATTAAACCACTTGCAGACAGAGTGCTAGTTGAACCTGCTGCAGCTGAAGAAAAAACTGCATCCGGCATCATTATTCCTGACACTGCCAAGGAAAAGCCGCAGCGCGGAAGTATTGTAGCTGTAGGTAATGGCAAAAAAGATGAGCCCCTCACTGTTAAAGTTGGCGATCAGGTGTTGTACGGAAAATATTCCGGTACTGAAATCACCATCAGTGGTAAAGATTACCTGATCATGCGTGAATCTGACATTTATGCAGTGCTGTAATCCTTATACTTTTACCCTTACTCACAAAAATTTTTAAGAAAAATGGCTAAGAAAATTAATTTCGATATCGAAGCCCGCGACAAACTGAAAAAAGGTGTTGATGCCTTAGCAAACGCGGTTAAAGTTACTTTAGGTCCTAAAGGACGCAATGTCATCATCGACAAGAAATTCGGTGCTCCTACCGTAACCAAAGATGGTGTTTCTGTTGCAAAAGAAATTGAGCTGAAAGACCCTATTGAAAATATGGGTGCTCAGCTTGTAAAAGAAGTAGCTTCTAAAACTGCCGACGACGCTGGTGATGGTACCACCACTGCCACCGTACTTGCTCAGGCCATTTATACCCACGGTCTTAAAAACGTTACTGCAGGCGCCAATCCAATGGACCTCAAACGTGGTATCGACAAAGCCGTAGAAGCCGTTGTGAACCACCTGAAGCAGCAAAGCAAAGCGATCAGCAGCTCTAACGAAATTGCGCAGGTAGGTACAATCTCTGCCAACAACGATCGTGAAATTGGCCAGATGATTGCCGATGCCATGGACAAAGTTGGTAAAGACGGTGTAATTACCGTTGAAGAAGCAAAAGGCACTGAAACTGAGGTGAAAACTGTTGAAGGTATGCAGTTTGACCGTGGTTATCTATCTCCTTACTTTGTGACCAATGCTGACAAAATGGTTGCTGAGCTGGACAGCCCTTTCATCCTGATCTATGACAAAAAGATCAGCAGCATGAAAGAACTGCTACCTATCCTGGAGCAGGTTGTACAAACAGGCAAGCCGCTACTGATCATCTCTGAAGATGTTGACGGCGAAGCGCTGGCTACCCTGGTTGTTAACAAGATCCGCGGTGCACTGAAAATCGCTGCCGTTAAAGCGCCTGGTTTCGGTGATCGTCGCAAAGCAATGCTGGAAGACATTGCCATCCTGACCGGCGGTACTGTTATTTCTGAAGAGCGTGGTTATAAACTAGAGAATGCAACCCTGGAATACCTGGGTACTGCAGAAAAGATTACCATCGACAAAGACAATACTACCATCGTAAATGGTGCTGGTAGCCCGGATGATATCAAAGGCCGTGTAAACCAGATCAAGGCTCAGATGGATACCACTACTTCTGATTATGACCGTGAGAAGCTGCAGGAGCGTCTTGCTAAATTAAGCGGTGGTGTAGCAATCCTTTATATAGGTGCTGCAACAGAAGTAGAAATGAAAGAGAAAAAAGACCGCGTAGATGATGCCCTGCATGCAACACGTGCCGCTGTTCAGGAAGGTGTTGTAGCTGGTGGTGGTATCGCCTTTATTCGTGCGGTAGAAGCACTGGAAAACCTGCAGGTTGAGAACGAAGACCAGGCTACCGGTGTGAACATCATCCGACTGTCGCTTGAATCTCCGCTGCGTACCATCGTTAGCAACTCTGGTAAAGAAGGCAGTGTAGTAATACAGAAAGTACGCGAAGGACAAGGCGATTATGGTTACAATGCCCGCGAAGACAAGTTTGAAAACATGTTTGCTGCCGGTGTAATTGACCCAACCAAGGTTACCCGTCTTGCTCTTGAGAACGCTGCTTCTATCGCTTCTCTGCTGCTTACTACCGAGTGTGTGGTAGCAGACGATCCGGATGATGAAAAAGGCGGTGGCGCCGGAATGCCAGGTGGTATGCCAGGTGGCATGGGCGGCATGATGTAATCATTCCCAGATATTTTAATATAAAGAAAGCCCTGCATTTTTGCAGGGCTTTTATTTTATAGATGTCTTGTCCTGAAATAGGTTGACACCAAATAGCCTTAAAAATGGAAGACATCCAAGGGAGAAGCTCAGGGCAGAAAAGGCGGAGTCAACGCGACTATAGCCTAGCCTTTAAACTGGCAGTAGTATTGGAGGTAGAAAAAGGGCAGCTTACTTATAAGCAGGCCCAGCGAAAGTATGGTATCCAGGGAAGAAGTACAGTATTGGTTTGGCTCAGGAAGTTGGGTACCTTAGACTGGACACTACCTAAGCTATACCAGATGCAGGACAAGGAACCCACGCCCGAGCAAAGAATAAAGGAGCTTGAGAAGCTTCTAAAGCAAGAACAGCAGCGCAGTCTTCTCTACAAGACCATGGTGGATATTGTAGAGAAAGAATATGGACTGCCGGTCAGAAAAAAGTTTCAAGCCAAGCAATACAAAGACTCAGGCAAGAAGAGCAGCTGAGCCTGTCTCAGGCTTGCCGTTTGCTTGGCATCTCCAGACAAGGAGTCTACAAAAGAGAAAAGTATGTGACCCATCGTATGGAGGAGCTCAAGGAAGTAAAGCAGTTGGTGGTAGAGAAAAGAGTGCTGATGCCCAGGCTTGGCACCAGAAAGCTCTACCATTTACTCAAGGGAGATTTTATTGTAAAAGGAGTAAAGCTGGGCAGAGATGGTCTGTTTAGCTTTCTTGCAGCAGAACACCTGCTGGTAAAACCAAAAAAGAGCTATACCAAGACCACGCAGTCCAAGCACTGGCTACACAAGCATCCCAACCTGATAAAGGATCTGGAGTTAACAGCAAAGGAGCAGCTCTGGGTAGCTGACATTACCTATATAGACACCAAAGAATCAACCACCTACCTAAGCCTGATCACAGATGCTTACTCCAGAAAAATAGTAGGCCATCACCTGCACGAGAACCTGCATACTGATGGGGTAGAGAAAGCTTTAACAATGGCCCTGAAGGGAAAAGAAGGTAAAGGAAAGCTTATCCACCACTCTGACAGAGGATTGCAATACTGTTCACAGCAGTATCAGCGTCTGCACAGAAAAGCAGGTATTATTTGTTCGATGACCGATGGCTATGACTGCTATCAGAATGCACTGGCTGAAAGAATGAATGGCATCTTAAAAGAAGAGTTCCTTTTGACTAAACCCAAAGATATTCAGCAAGCAAGAAAAATCATTGATCAGTCCGTGTGGATTTACAATAATCTAAGACCACATCTTAGCCTGAACTACAAAACACCCGCACAGCTACACCATGAAAAAACCCTAACCTTTACTAGATTAGGGTCTCAATTAGTAACTTAAAACCTGTCAACCTATTTCAGGACGGGTCAAAAGAAGCTGGTAGAATAATATACTTTTAATGTATGGGTGATGGGCGGCAGCCGCGCTGTTCGAATCCCACCGGGATCACAAAAAGCCTCTAGATATTCATTTAGAGGCTTTTTCTATTTTTATGGTGCTGATACAGCAATACTATTTTTAGTACATGGGTCCCGGACCGCTGCCGGTCTGCCGAGACCTGGGCAGTTCGAATCCCAGCGGGGATCGTTAAAAGTCCCGGACGGTTGTCACTGGGCTTTTTGGTTTTATTGGGTTATTCTCTATCATCGTCAAAAGGCAGGTCCAGATCATCAAAGGGAAGATCATCGTCTGGGTCATGATCATGGGGGTGAATGCCGGGAGGGTTGAATAAGCCCCAGCGGTCGATTTCGTAATCCCAG
>JASLAE010000028.1 GCA_030147305.1 Cesiribacter sp. | reverse complement strand
GCCTGTTTTTCTGTACTGAACTGGGGCAGCAGCAGCTGGCGCTGATAGCGCTCCATCCTTGTAGCTGATTCCATCATCTCTGTAATTATCCGCCGGAGAAAGGGGGCAGCAGGGCAACTTCTGCACCTGCAGTAAGGGGTGTGTCCAGGGTAGCAATCTGTTTGTTAACGGCAATCAAATAGGACATGCCGCGCAGGTTCGGGAAATCATTTTCCAGCTTCGCCCGAAGTGCTTCCGTACTTTGTACATCTGCTACCTTACAGTTTCGACTGGCAATCAGGTCTGCTATTTTACCGAAAGCAATAATGTTTATTTCCATAAGAATGGCCCCTTTAAGATGCTTTAACATGCTTCGGGCATTTGGTTCTGGTTATCAGAATCTGGCTTGTTGCTGAAAAGTTTCGATCAGCTAATTTAGCTGAAAGCTCCAGACAATGTGTAACGCTTTGTTTGGCCATTCCATATTTTCTCCGGACTTTAAATGGCGATCAATATCGAAACAAGCAATTGTTGATTACTGGTCTTTAAATTTACCTATAAGGACAATTAAACCTCTTCTTATAAGAAATACAAATTGAGTGTAATGCCTCAGTTAGCTAAAGATCATCCTCTTCAATCTGAAGGGCATGCTTGTAAGACTTCAAGTCATAATAGCAGCAGTTTTAGGGATGCAACAGCAAGTACAAAGACCAGTAGCCATTTGAGGAAGTGTCCGCTGAAATAGTTCGCACCCAGGTAAGCGCCCGGGCTAGTACATATTATAACCAGAGCTGGTAGAATGGGTGCACCCGTACAATTTCGCCTTTGCTAAAATTGGTCTTTTCCTCATCCAGTTCAATGAGACAATCACTCTCCAGATAGGCATTCATTTTGTAAGATTCCTGTGCCTGCAGCAGTTCTACTGCTTTTCCTCTTATTTTACCTCTCATGAAATGAGTAAGGCCTGCTTTTTTATAGTAGTCTGCAGCCAGAGGTAGCTGTAATTCTGGTGCAGGGGCAGCGCGCATGCCCTTCATCAGCCGAATGGCGGGAACAACATACTGGTAAAAACAGCATAAGACCGAAGCAGGGTTGCCGGGTAGCCCAAAAACCAGCGTAGTATCTTTGCGTCCACAATAAAGGGGCTTTCCGGGCTTCTGCCTGATTTTGTAAAAGAGGGTTTCAGCTCCGGCCTTTTGCAGGGCTTCATAGACAAAATCATAATCGCCTACCGAGATGCCACCTGTGATCAGCAAAAGATTACAGCTGTGCAGACCCTGGGTAATGGCATTCAGGATTTGTACCGGCTCATCATCTACACGTGTAAGTAGCGGAGGCATCAGCAGGGCTTCAGCAAGTGCCGCCTGCAGGCTCAGCGAATTGCTTTCATACACCTGTCCTGGCATCAGCGGCAGGCCTGGCTGCACCAATTCCTTGCCGGTTACAACAAGGCAAACAGCAGGTGCAGCAAATACTTTTACTTCAGCATAGCCCAGACCAGCCAAAAAGCCTATAGTTCCCGGCCCCAGGCGGGTGCCGGCAGGCGCAGCCAGTGTGCCACGAGCAGTTTGGGAACCCATGGGTCTTATATTGCTGCCCTGTTGCAGTTCTTTGTCCAGTACAAAAATCTCAGCACCCCGGACCTCTACCTTTTCCTGCATCACCACGGTATCAGCACCTTGTGGGAGGGGAGCACCGGTGAAAATACGCATGGCCTGGCCGGGCTGTAAGGTAGGTAGCTCCGCGGTGCCTGCCTGTATGGTATGGCTTACCCGGAGCGCACTGCCCTCCTGCAGGTATTCAAAAGCCAGTGCATAGCCATCCATACCCGACTGGTGAAAGGGAGGTATATCGAGCGGAGCAAAAACATCCTCTGCCAGCACCAAACCTATAGCATCTGAAAGGGGTAAGGAGACCGGTACGGGCGCTGGAGTATTTTCCAAAAGGAGCTTTTTTGCTTCTTCAACAGAGACCATCATGCCTGGTTGCGCCATGGATATAAAATATCAAAAATAGTAAGTAGGGTCTAAGTTGCCTGGCTTTTTGTGTGTGGTGCCAACGGGTTGGTCACTATACCGCACGAACTGCCTGTCTTTAAACACAATCAAAAGCACTGGATTGCGATGCCTGTAATCATAGTTGATCAACAGCTAAGCCTTAGCGCAGGCTGTGCTATCATTGATTAAAAGTCTGCTTCCAGGCCCAACTTTTCTTTTAGCTCACCCAGCAGGGGGTAGCGCTGGAGCAGGTGCTGAAATTTTTCACTGTTGGTGTAAAGCCGGCGGGGCCCATTATCCTCGTTCAGGCGCGGGATCAGGTTGAGCTGCATGTTATGCAGTTGCTGCCGCAAATGGTGTTGCACCTTGGGCTTTAAGCGTTCAAAGGGTTCTTCCTGCAGTGAACTGCTCAGCAGCACATGCACCTCGTAATTTTCCTTAAGCTCCAGTGCTGCACCTGCCAGCATTAGTTCAATGGGGCTTCCGTTATTTGATTTTAGCTGTACAAAAAATGCCTGCCAGTGCTGCTGAAGCTGCTGCAGCGTAAAAGCCTTACTGCTTGTTGGGCGTTCTTCTTCTACCGCTACCTGCTGTGCAGTGGCCTGTTCATCTGTTTTAGCCTTGTGCTGAAAGGAAGCTTTGGCGGCTTTTAAGTTTAAGGGTACCTTAAGGGTGCTGCCTGGCCCCGATGCTGATCCTGCATAAGCAGGCACTGCGCCATTGCCAGCAGGTGTAGGTGGGGTTGCAGGTAGTGCAGGCGCGGGTGCTTTGGCCGGTACAGCAGCGGTTCCATTTGCTGCGGGTGCAGCAGGTTCAGGCTGCGGCGCTACTAGGCCAGGACTTTTTTTTTTAATGCGGTGTCTGCCGTGTCGTTGTTGTGAGCCGTTATGCTGGCGGCGTTAATGACAGAGGGTATGTGTGCCATCTTCAGCAGGGCCAGCTCCACGTGCAGCCGCTGGTTTTTGCTGCTCTTGTAGGTACCATCGCAGCCAGACGCAATGTTCAGGGCAGAAAGCAGAAAGCTTAAAGACGCTTGCCCGGCCTGCGATGCATAGCGCTGCTGTATCTGCTGGCCAACCTGCAGCAGTTTAATGGTTGCTTCGTCTTTGCACACCAGCAGGTTGCGGAAGTGCTCACTGAGGCCTACAATAAAATTATGGCCATCGAAGCCCTGGCGCAGGATTTCATCGAAAAGCAGCAGGGCCTGTCCCATATCCTGCTGCAGCAGGGCACCGGTTACCTTAAAATAATAGTCGTAGTCGAGAATGTGCAGATTTGTGATGGTCTGCTGGTAAGTAACCTTGCTGCCACTAAAGGTAACGATCAGGTCAAAGATCGAGAGGGCATCACGCAGGGCACCATCTGCCTTTTGGGCAATGAGGTGGAGGGCTTCCTGCTCTGTTTCTATTTTTTCCTGCTCAGAGATCCACTGCAGGTGATGAGCGATGTCATCTACCTGAATGCGGTTAAAATCAAAGATCTGGCAACGGCTCAGAATGGTAGGGATGATCTTGTGCTTTTCGGTTGTTGCCAGAATGAAAATGGCGTAGGAAGGAGGCTCTTCCAGGGTCTTCAGAAATGCATTGAAGGCCTGGTTGGACAGCATGTGCACCTCGTCTATGATATAGATCTTGTATTTGCCACTTTGAGGCGCATAGCGTACCTGTTCCACCAGGTTGCGAATGTCGTCTACCGAGTTGTTAGAGGCAGCATCAAGCTCGTGGATATTAAAGCTGCTGCTGGTATTAAAGCTTTTGCAGCTGTCACACTCGTTGCAGGGTTCAGTTTCGGCGGCACTGCCGTCGCCCTGCAGGTTTTGGCAGTTAATGGTCTTTGCTAATATTCGGGCACAGGTTGTTTTGCCAACACCCCGTGGACCACAGAACAAAAAGGCTTGCGCCAGGTGGTTGTTCTTAATGGCATTTTTAAGGGTAGTGGTAATATGCGATTGGCCTACTACTGATTTAAAGGTAGAAGGACGATACTTCCGAGCCGAAACCACAAAATTTTCCATCAATGCAAGTTACACATTCCGACTGGTAAAAGGGAGTGCGCCTCAGATTTTTTCCGACAGGCAGACAAAGGGATTTTCTGTACAATACAGGGCACTCCTGCCAGAGAACAGTAGCCTGGTCAAAAGTTAGCAAAGCCCTGTATGGCGACAATTACTTATTAAAAGGCAAAACGAATGCCGTTTTGCAGGCTGTAGACCCAGTTTACAATGGGTACAATGGGCGTGGGGTCGTAACTGGCAGACAGGGAAGTGGTGAAGCGAATTCGGTTTGTGAGGGTAGCAGAAATATTGAAATCACTGCTCAGGCGGTGGCGCCACTGGTCAAACTGTTCGTCATAGCCATGTTGGTGGTAAACGATGGTATTGAGGTGCACCATGGCATTGAGTTGCCAGCGAAGGCTCAGGTAGTTAGAGTTTTTGGGCATCCGTACCGTTACCTCACGCCCCTCTTCAGTAGGATCGGTCCAGCGCTCCTGTTCATACATAAGGCCAACCCCAATGGCCAGGGTGGCTTCGTCATCGTCCAGCAGTTTATAACGGAGACCCCCGCCGGCCAGGTAACGCTCCCGCAGGCCACGGCCAATATCATACTGGGCCTGCGCAAAGAGCTCCTGGCTGAAGGGCCTGCGCCAGTTCAGGTTGGTGCGGAAATGGCTGTAGCCGGTGCGTAAAAAGGCATTGCCCGTAAGGGCGCTATAGCTGAGCTGGTTGATCAAAAAATAGCGATGGAAGATACTGGTATAGGCTACATCGGCATTGGTGCTCAGGCTGGTATAGCGAACGGGTTGGTCTGGCTGTGCGCTGCGGTTGTGCAGCAGCAGGTTAAGGTCTATCTGGCCAGTCCAGTAGCGGCTGGTATCTCGTTTCAGACGGTTTCGCTCAATGTTCAGAATTTGGCTAAAGGCTGCATGGCTCAGCAGCAGGCAAAGGAAAATCAACAGTACGCGCATGGCTGCAAAAATAAGCCACTCTTTCCGGGCATGCAACGTCATTTGGGGTGCATTTCCGAATAAAAGCCCAAATGCTTAGGTAGGAACCAAATAGGCGCTATATTTGTATTATAATCACACGGGGCCGACTGGTTTTGACAGGAAGCCGAAGGTGAGTGTAAGCATGTCGGAAGCTGAACGTACCTTCCGTAATCAATGCGTTCAAAACAATAAACGGCGAAGAAAACTACGCCCTTGCTGCCTAATTTTAGATAATTAGCTAGCTTGTGTCCTGCCAACCCTCCGTTCTGCTCGGTTGGCGCCAAGGACATCATCCCGCAGGACTAGTTGTAGCAGGTGTTGTGATGCTATAGCGAAACTTATCGCAACTAAGGTTAACCTACAGGTTTGATTGGCACCTAGGTTCGCTCGAAAATCCAAGTTAATCTATGCATGTAGAAAGCGCTACATCTTTCTTATCTGGACGCGGGTTCGACTCCCGCCGGCTCCACAAGAAACAGAAAAACACCCGCCATTTGGCGGGTGTTTTTGTTTTAAAGTACTGTTGGAAGTGACTAAAAATCAGTATCAGCCTCCTTCAGGTCCAATTCTTTTATCCAGATATTCCGGTACAGCACGTCGTGGCCTTCGGCCTGTAACTTGATGCCGCCCGGGGTATCAGTAATGCCCCTGCCTTCGTCGTTGCCGCCATCGATCCCTGAGTTAGGACCGCCCCAGACCTGTTGAAT
>JASLAE010000018.1 GCA_030147305.1 Cesiribacter sp. | reverse complement strand
GTTGCATGGGACCAAGTGTTTAACTGGCTTATTTATAAGCTATTAACAAAGCGTCGCTTATGACAAGCAAGGCAGTACATTTTCAATCGTTTTCGGAGAATCACAGCAGCGCCTGCTCCTCTTAAAGTACAAAATCTGAGTTTCGAATATTCAAACTTAAAATATGGTTTACCTATTTTACAGTTAATTTGGTCTCCTTCTTCTGGTTTCCCTGTTGCAGGCGTACAGTATACGCGCCTTTTTGAAGGTAGCCACCTTCTACTGCTTTGTTGCGGCGGCCCTGCTGACCATTATGGTTAGCTTTTAAATTCCACTCCCATTGGTCGAAGCCTGCATCTCCCTGAAGGGTAGTTTTATACACAAGGCCTCCTGCTTTGTTTAGAACTTCCAGCTGTGCGTCACCGGCATCTGGCAGATGATACAGCAGACTGATCTTAGGTTCATTCACGGGTAGATAGGGATAGGTACGTTCACCCCACTTATCGGAATGGCGTACGGTGCGCTCACCAACCAGCAATAGTTGGGTGCGGCCTTCTTTTGCCAGCTGCTGCAGGGGCTTCACATCCATTACGAATACGCTTCGGCCATGGGTGGCTAGCACCAGCTCCTGTTCCCGCGGGTGCACCAGCATATCATAGGTAGCCACATTTGGGAGTTCATTAATGGCATGCCAGCTGCCGCCGCCATCCATGCTGATGTAAGCGCCATGGTCGGTGCCGGCATACAGCAGGTTTTCTGCCTGAGGATCTTCTATCACAACATTAACGGCCTCTTCGGGCAGGTTCCCTTTAATGCTCTCCCAGGTTTTTCCCCAGTCATCTGAGCGGTAGAGGTAGGCGCGAAAATCATCAAAACGATAGCCGGTAAGCGTGGCATATACGCGCCCTTCCTGGTGCCGGGATGCCTGCAGGCTGCTGATCCAGAGGTTGTCTGGCAGGTTATTGTTTATTTTCTCCCAGCTGCCCCCACCATTGCGGCTGAGTTGTATGTGGCCATCGTCGGTTCCCACATACAGGTGCCCAAACCTAAGGGGGCTTTCACTTATACTGGTAATGGTACTAAAGGGCACATTTCCCTGCGGCAGGTTCTTGGTAAGGTCCGGGCTGATGGCTTCCCAGCTTTCACCTTTGTTCAGGCTGCGGTATACCTTCTGTGCGCCTATGTACAGGATGTCTGGGTTGTGGTGGCTCATGATCAGCGGGCTACGCCAGTTAAACCGCAGGCGGTCCTCTCCAATTTCGGCTTGTGGGGTAATGTAGGTAGATTTGTCTTTATCCTCCTCCAGGCGATAATAATTGCCGAACTGATAGCCTGTATAAACAAGGTTGCTGTTGCGGGGATCTACCTGCACAAACATACCGTCGCCCCCCATGATCTGCTTCCAGTCCTCGGGCCGGTTTGGATCTGACTGACTGCTTCCCTTCAGCACGCCATTGTCCTGCAGCCCTCCATAAATATTGTAAGGTGCCTCCATATCTACCGCTACAGTATAGAACTGCCCGGTAGCCATGTTATTGACATGCCGCCAGTTGGCGCCACCATCGTAGCTGATGTAAAGACCACCATCATTGCCCAGCATTAAGTGCTCCGAATCCTGGGGATTGATCCAGAGTGCCTGGTGGTCCACGTGCACATCGCCGGTAGAGTCAACGCGGTACCAGGTACGGCCACCATCGTTGCTGCTGAGCATGGGAACGCCCAGAATGTAAAGCTTGTCTATGTTATCCGGGGCTGTGCGAATTTCGCCAAAATAGTACCCGTAGGTATAGTACACCCCTTCCAGCGGGTAGGTATTTTGCTTTTTCCAGTTTTGGCCGGCATCGTCCGAGCGATAGACTTCTGCCCCGGCAACGCTGGTTTCGAACAGCGCCTGATTCGCATCACCCAGGTATTCTGCCAGAGCACGGGGCTCATATTTTCCTTCCTGCACCTCCTGCTTTACGCGCTTGGCGGTGTATTTTTCCGGAAACTCGTTTTCTTCCAGAAAGTCCTGCAGCAGACTATCATCCAGGGCCAGAAACTGCGCCTTAGTCATGTCTACAAAAGCAGCGGCCGTTAGCTTATCCTTTGCATCGCTTTTCTCGTTTGTACGCTCCTTTTTAGTCTCCTCCAGATTGTCCAGCAGGGCATAGACCGTTTCAGATTTTGCATTAGCCACACTGAGTCCAATACGGCCCACCCCTACACCTTCGGGAAAACTTCCTCCCAATTTTTGCCAGCTATTGCCGCCATCAGTGCTTTTGTATATAGCACTACCAGGTCCGCTGCCTTTAAAATTCCAGCTCTGCCGCGTACGTTCCCAGGCAGCGGCATACAACACATCGGGGTTTTTAGCATCTATCTCAAGGTCTATGATACCGGTGCTATCGTTGACATAAAGAGTTTTAGCCCAGGTATGACCACCATCTGTGCTTTTATAGACTCCCCGTTCGGGATTATGGGAGTAAAGTGCGCCGATAGCCGCCACCCAAACCACCTCCGGCTCTTGGGGGTGCACCAGAATACGGCTGATGTGCTGCGTACTTTCCAGGCCCAGGTGCTCCCAGCTTATACCGCCATCGTTAGTTTTGTACATACCAGTGCCGGCATAGCTGCTCCGGCTGCTGTTTTTTTCACCGGTGCCTACATAGAGAATGCTATCGTTGCTTGGCGCAATGGCCAGATCGCCAATGCCCAGACTGCCCTGATTGTCGAAGACAGGCTCGAAGGTATTACCGGCATTGGTAGTTTTGAAAACCCCACCAGAAGCATAGGCTACATAGAAAGTTTTCGGATTGCTGCTTACGGCCAAGTCTGTAATCCGCGCCCCCTGCACCACCGGACCAATACTCCGCAATGGATATTGGGCAAGTGGAGAAGTCTTCTGCAATGTTTTTTTCTGAAGCCAGGCCTTGTGTAGGTCTTCTGTATTGCTGGGCTGTGATGGCTGTAGCGGTTGCTGCGCCTGCATTTCCAACGCTGCTAAAGAAATAGAAAGAAAAAGTAATAGGCTCTTCATACATAGAATGATTCTGCCCTAAAGTAAGCGCTTTTG
>JASLAE010000003.1 GCA_030147305.1 Cesiribacter sp. | reverse complement strand
GTAAAGTCCCAGTTCCCGCCTTGAATGTTGTTCTCCACCTGGCTGCGAATGGAAGGAAAAGTGTTGATGTTTTTTTTCAACTCTACCACTTCTGCCGGACCAAACTCAAACATGCTTACCCCCTGCCAGCTCAGTCGTGCCATTTGCAGGGCCTCCCGCGCTGTGGCAAGCGTGGCAGCTGAAGGGTTTTCGGTAAAAGCCTGAACAGCCTCCTGTAGTGCTGTAGTCTTTGTGTTAAAATCGGCGTAGGCAGGGAAGATCAGGTTTTCGCCATAGTTCCGCAGCATAGCCTCCTGATCAAATGCTACCTGGCTGATATTGCCTTCTTCATCCTTACAGCCTGTGATGAGCGCAGCCGCTAAAAATAAGGTGCTGGTGTATAGCAGGAGTTTCTTCATGGTTTAAGCACTATAAGCACCGGCGAGGCCGGTGCTATGATAGAATATATTCGCTTTTAAAGCGCGGTTATTTGTTCAGGAGTAAAGCCATAAGTATCGATCAGGATCAGGCTGGCATTCTGCAGGTCTTGCTTGAACTGGTCCAGCTCATCCTGGTTGGCTGTTGCCGGGTTTTCCCGCATCAGGGTTATTAAGGAAGCAAAGTCACTATCGCTTATTTTTTTAGCAGGATTGTACCTTAAAGCATTTGCAAAGCCAATGCCTTCGCTCCAGTGGTGGTACAGTGCATTTGGGTTTCCCGCGGCAATATCATCCAGCGATGAATTAATATAGTGCAGGGTGGAAGCGGCAACCAGCAGGTCCCATTTTTCGCGGATGGTGGCAATTGCCTGATCGCGGGTAGCGTAATCCTTACGGCCTATGGCAGCACGACCCTGAATAAAAGCATTGAAGATATCTTCGCGAACATCTACCGACAGGCCTGCCATTTCGTTGGCATACCCTGCCCAGAACCAGGCTTTGGTTTCCGGTGTGGTAGCCCCTTCACCAAATGTTTCTGAGTAATCAACAGGCGCGCCAAAGTAGCCAAAGGCTTCATCCCAATGGTGCTCCATTTCGGTACCTTTACCTTCGGTAACGGTGGTATTGTCAACATCCATTTTAGCATCGCCCAGGTAACCACTGGTGCTTACCGCCTGCCAGTAGAGCAGCGAGCCCATGAGGCCTTTGGCTACTAATTGTGCAGGTTCCAGACCTTCGGGGCTGATAAGGCGGCCTCCCTTAATATTATCAGGATTGCCACTCAGTTCTTCTACCTGCTGGAAGTACTCCAGATAAGCCTCACGGTCTTCGGGGTTTGTTTTGTCGTACAGTTGTTTGGAGGAGCCAAAGAGCGTGCCGCTACTGTTTCTGAAAATACCTTCAAGCTCCTGGGCAGTTACGGTAATAGCAGGATCGTTGGCTGACCGAATTTTGCGAACCAGTGAATCCAGCATCTGGATGCGCTCTAACTGGCCGCTATAATCTACGTTTTCAAAATTGTAGGTGGTAGGAACCTCTACAGCAGGAGCTGGGGTCTCTTCTTCGGTGCAGGCAACTGCAAAAAGTCCGGCAGCAAGTGCCAACACAGAGAAACGGTTTAAGGAGCGAAGCATGATTTTTATTTAGATTGAATTTAAATAACAGCAGCAAAGCTATGCGCTGTTTAGAATTATTCCAAATAAAAAACATTCTTTTCTTATCCTGTTATTATGCAGTTTTATAGCTTCCAGCGTTATTGCCTGGCAGTACCATTATAGGGTATTGGAACGCCTTTTTTCATTAGGTAGGACTTTTCTGCTATATCGAAAAGCACTTCTTTTTGGTCTGAGTAAGTTTCGACAATAGTATAAGGTTTACCGGCAAAATGCTTATCCAGCCCCTTTACTTTTTCTTCGTCTTTTAATGCTTTGCCTTTTATCTTGTAAGTCTCATGATCATAGGTGGTCTCTGTTGCTATCCAGGCATCTACTTTAAATAGTTTTTCGAACAGTGGGCCCACGTACACATCAAAACCACCGGTACAAATAATAATTTGTACACCCTGCTTGCGAAGCACCTCTATGCGTTCCAGCATTGCCTGGTTAAAACATTCTGGCCATTCGATGTTCCAGAACTCAGCAGCATACTTTTTTACCTTAGCGGGTGGAATACCTTTTAAATACTGAAAGAAATTTTCTTTGAACTCTGTTTTATTGAACAGGTGCAGCTTACCCATTACCGTAAACAGGGCAATCTGAAAGATATTCAGCAGTTTATAATTTTTTTTATAGCAGATATATTTGAAGAACTCATCCTTGGATGACTTTTGATAGACCGTTTTATTCAGATCAAAAACGGCAATCTTAACAGGCTCCTGGTCCATATTTTTAGAAGGCAAAGTAAAGTAATAACCCCCTAAACGTGCAGGAGCAGAGAAGGGTTTATGCTTTTACTTTCAATTCTTTAGGCCTGCGATTGGCAATATAAACCCCAACTATAACAGCCGCCATGCCCAAGAAATGCATGGGCAGCAGGATTTCTCCATCGAGCACCCCCACAATTACCGCCACAATGGGAATAAGGTAGGTGGTAAAAGAAGTAAACATGGGTGTGGTCATCTGCACCAGGCGATTAAAAAGTATAAGCGCAATGGCTGTACCTACTACTCCCAGGGTTGCTACTGCCAATAGTGACCAGCCCGCAGTAGGCTGTGTTTGCAGGTGGGTGGTAAATTCTGTGAAACCAAACAGGTATACTACTGCCGCCGGTAGAACCAGCGAAAGCGATACCGAAGTAATAACCACCGGCTTTAAGCTGCCCAGGTAAGCTTTGATAATATTAAGGTTAAGGCCGTAGCAGATCGTTGCCAGAATAACAAAAAAGGCATAATAATTTATAGCGCCCAGGTCTCCACCAGCCCTGGCCAATGCCAGTACAATAGAGCCTGCAAAGCTAATGGCAAGGCCAATGGCATTCCGTACCGTAAAACGGTGACCAAAGAATATGGCGCCGATAAGCACCACAAAGAGGGGGGTGAGGGCATTCAGGATACCGGTAACACTGGAAGTAAGCTGCGTCTGGGCCTTGGCAAATAAGAAAGCAGGGATAAAGGAGCCCACCAGGCCAATGACCAGCAGCAGCATGCGGTTGCGGCCGTTCAGGGACCAGACGTGCTTCAGGGCAATAGGCAAAAGGGCCAGGCCCGCGGCTATAATGCGCAGCGCGCCCACCTCACCGGCACTGTAGGCAAGTAACGATTTCTTAATCAGAATAAAAGAATTGCCCCAGATAATAGCGAGCAGAATCAGCAGGGCCCAGGCAACCACACGGGTATTCGTACGCAGACTGCTAAGCAAAGCTGTAGTCATGGGAAAATTCAGTGGAGATCTCGTCCAGCACCACTTTTAGCTCTTCGTATGATTCTATGGTCACCAGGCGTACCCGAAATGGCTTAAAGTTCTGCAAGCCGCGGAAATAGTTGGTGAAATGCGGGCGCATTTCGAAAATTCCCTGCTTTTCGCCTTTCCATTCTACCGAGAAGCGCAGGTGCTCTTTTACCGTGTCTATTCTTTCCTGGAGGGTGGGTGGCGGCAGAAGTTCTCCGGTAGCATTATAATGCTTTATTTCCCGAAAAATCCAGGGGTAGCCAATGGCAGCACGGCCAATCATTACCCCATCTACGCCAAATCGCTTCCAGTAATCAACTGCTTTCTGGGGAGAGTCAATATCGCCATTGCCGAAAATTGGAATGTGGATAGAGGGGTGGTTCTTCACTTCGGCAATCCAGCTCCAGTCGGCCTCACCTTTGTACATCTGCTGACGGGTGCGGCCGTGGATGGTTAGGGCCTGGATGCCCGCATCCTGCAGGCGTTGTGCCACCTCTATTATCTTTATAGTATCATGGTCCCAGCCCAGACGAGTTTTTACAGTAACCGGCTTGTTTACACGCTTTACAATTTCGGCAGCCATAGACTGCATCTTGGGCAGGTCCAGCAGAATGCCGGCGCCGGCACCTTTGCAGGCGACCTTCTTTACAGGACAGCCGTAGTTAATATCGATTAGCTCGGGATTTGCTTCTTCTGCAATGGCGGCAGCTTCGCGCATGCTTTCAATCTTTTCGCCAAAGATCTGGATGCCAATTGGGCGCTCGTAATCATAGATATCAAGTTTCTGCACCGATTTATCGGCATGGCGAATAAGCCCTTCTGCCGCTATAAATTCGGTGTACATCAAATCTGCACCATTGGCCTTGCACACAGCCCTAAATGGTGGGTCACTCACATCCTCCATGGGCGCCAGCAGTAGCGGGAAATTGCCCAATTCCAGGTTTCCTATCTGTACCAATTTACAAATCCGTATTTTAGCGTAAATTTATGCCTTAATTATGGTATTTCGGCAACCAGACCCCTATAAAAGAGAACTGTCAGCTGGCCGTTCACTCTTTCTGCTTATAATTTATTTTTTTTCGGGGCTATTCATCGGGCAGTTTGTGGCGGTGCTGGTCTGTATGGCCATTTTTGGCCTTGGTTTTACCGAAACCTCTCAGGTAGCCAGTGCACTGCAACATCCACAAGCCAGAAATATTCTGTTCATCCTGCAGTTTTTCTCCGCGGTAGGCGGCTTTATTGTAGGGCCCCTCTTATACCTTTATCACTACGAACGTCAGCGGCTACCAGCTCTTTTTAACAAGCGGGGCAGGGCAATAATTCCCATACTGCTGCTGGTGGTCATTACCATATCCTTTATGATGGTAAATTCTGTTCTCATAGAATGGAATGCTAATATTACCCTGCCCGAGACCTGGAAAACGGTAGAGAGCTGGATGCAGAACAAAGAAGCTTACCTGAAACAGCTTACCGATGTGCTGACTACCTTTCCCTCTTTCCTGGATTTTTTGGTGGCCTTTGTTGTGATAGCCCTGCTGCCTGCTATCGGCGAAGAGCTTTTTTTCCGGGGCCTTATGCAGCCCCTCTTCCAGCGCCTCATCGGCAATGCGCATGCAGCGATCTGGCTAACGGCATTCATTTTTAGCGTTTTTCACTTTCAGTTCTATGGTTTGGTACCCCGTTTGTTTCTGGGGGCACTTTTTGGCTATCTTTATTACTGGTCCGAAAACTTATTAATGCCTGTTTTAGGACATTTTATCAATAATGGTTTTAGTTTGCTGATGCGCTATCTCTTTCAGCTCGGGCTTATTTCTTACGATGGCAACGAAACCGAAGCGCTGGCAGGTACAACCATTGCAGTATTTCTGATCATAGGCATTGTTTGTGCATTTAGCTATCGTAACCATTTTACCAGAGAGGCAGCGGTATGAAAGGCTGGGCAAAAGTGTATAAGACTGACTTGCTGTACCGGGCCGAAATGGTAAGAAGCGTGCTGCAGTACAACGATTTACAGGCGGTTGTAGTTGATAAGAAAGATAGTAACTATGGATTTGGCTATTATGAAGTACATGTGGCTGCTGACTGTGTGATGAAAGCCATAAAAATTATACAGGATGATATCTCGTTTGAATAGGTATAGTAATCTGCGACAGCGTGTTATAGCCGGTGTTTTCGGAGCAGCTGTGATAATCTTTGCCCTCTGGTTCAGTTCCTGGACGTATTTTCTTGCCTTTTCTGTTATTTGTGCCTTTACCTTGCTGGAGTTTTACAAGCTGGTAGGACTCGACGGGCATTTTCCACTTAAGTTCTGGGGAACCTTTACCGGCCTTATGCTCTACACGATTACATTCTTTGTACAGAAGGGCATCTTAACGATAGAGTATTATTTTGTTATGTTTCCGCTCTTTTCGCTTACTTTTTTTATAAAGCTCTACAAGCGGGATGAAAAAAAGCCTTTTACAAACATTGCCTTTACTTTTTTGGGCATCTTATATGTAGCCGTACCCTTTGCACTGCTGCATGCAGTAGTTTTTATTTTGGGCGATTACAGCTATCAGATCATTCTGGGATTGATGTTCATTATCTGGGCCAGTGATACAGGTGCGTATTTTGCCGGAACTAAATTTGGCAAGCACAAACTTTTCGAAAGGGTTTCTCCAAAAAAATCATGGGAGGGGCTAATTGGTGGCGCAGCAACGGCCTTTGCCATGGCAATGGTTATCTCATTATTCTATGATGATCTGCACACCTGGGAGTGGTATATTCTGGCGGGCATTGCCATTGTTACAGCTACCTACGGCGATCTGGTGGAAAGTTTGTTTAAAAGAAGCATTGCCATCAAAGACTCTGGAACGACCATTCCCGGACATGGCGGTTTTTTGGACAGATTTGATGGGCTGCTGCTCTCGGTGCCCTTTATCATCACTTATCTGGCTTTGTTTTAGATTTTTTCTGCAACCGTTTGAAAACAACCCAGCCTCAGCTTCACCGTAAACTGAGAGGTAACAATTTTTATATTTTTGCATATAATCCTTTCAGGGAAAGTGTTTTTTAATCTTGTACTTCTTCCTAATTTTACCCTATGAATTAGCCACTTGTAAACCCAAAGCGCCATTATTTTTAATGGCAGGGTAGTTGCATCGGGCTTATAGACAACAGACAATATGGCGTATATCGAACCCGCTCCTATTAAAGACAAGGAGAATCCGTTTGAATCAATGATGTCGAGGTTTGACACAGCTGCACAGCACCTGGGTCTCGACGAAGCAGTGTATAATGTACTGAAAACCCCGGTTAAGCAGGTTATTGTAAACTTAGCGGTTACCATGGACGATGGTACCATTAAAGTATTTGAAGGCTATCGGGTAATTCACTCCAGCATTTTAGGTCCTTCTAAAGGTGGTATCCGCTACGACATGCAGGTAAACCTCGACGAGGTAAAAGCACTTGCTGCCTGGATGACCTGGAAATGCGCCGTAGTAGACATTCCCTATGGTGGTGCAAAAGGCGGTATCCGCTGCAACCCGCGCCAGATGTCTACCGGAGAAATTGAGCGTCTCACCCGTGCCTACACCAAGTCTATGCTGGAGATCTTTGGCCCAGACCGTGATATTCCGGCTCCTGATATGGGTACAGGCCCGCAGGAAATGGCCTGGCTGATGGACGAATACTCCCGTACCGTAGGCCAGACGACCAATGCCGTGGTAACCGGTAAACCCCTGGTGCTGGGTGGCTCCTTAGGCCGTACCGAAGCAACCGGCCGTGGTGTAATGGTAAGCGCGCTTGCTGCCATGGAAAAACTTAAGATCAATCCCTACCAGGCAACCTGTGCCGTACAGGGTTTTGGGAACGTAGGTTCTTTTGCTGCTCTGCTGCTGGAGGAGCGTGGTGTGAAAATAGTCGCTATCTCCGACCTCAGCGGCGCATACTATAATAAGAACGGAATCGATATAAACGCTGCCATGCAGCACCGCAATAACAATCGCGGTAGCCTGGAAGGCTTTGCCGGTGGCGAAAAGCTGCCTGAGCCCAACCAGCTGCTGGAACTGGAGGTAGATGTGCTGGTACCTGCTGCCATGGAAGACGTAATCACCATCAGCAATGCCAACAACATCAAGGCTAAGCTAATTGTAGAAGGTGCCAACGGCCCAACTTCATTCCGTGCTGATGGCGTTATCAATGAAAAAGGCATTATGGTAGTGCCCGACATTCTGGCCAATGCCGGCGGAGTAACGGTAAGCTATTTCGAGTGGGTGCAAAACCGCCTTGGTTATAAGTGGACGGCTGAGCGGGTAAACCGGCGCAGTGACAGGATCATGAAAGACGCTTTTGACCGCGTTTATAAAACTTCTCAGGAGTTTAAAGTGCCTATGCGTATTGCTGCATATATAGTAGCAATAGATAAGGTAGCGAAAACATATAAATTCCGGGGTGGCTTCTAAACCTTTGCACTAGTAGTAAAGTATATAATAAATGGCTGGTCGATGCATTCAGGTGCCGGCCAGCTTTTTCTGTTTATTAGCTTTTGCTGTATATTGCGCCGCGAAACAAAGGCACTCATGACCATACATAAGGAAGGACGTAAATTATTATTTTTTCTGTTACTGATTCTGGTAGCAATAAATCTGCTTGTAATCTATCAGGCACCGGGGGAGGAAAAGCTCCATACCATTTTTATTATCATGAGCATTATTTTGTATCTGCTCATTCTTCAGTTCTTCAGGAATCCACGTTTTTTGGTACCATCTAACGACAAGCATGTGCTTGCACCGGCAGATGGTAAGGTGGTGGTGATAGAAGAAGTGATTGACGAAGAATACTTTAACATGCCACGGAGGCAAATCTCCATTTTCATGTCGCCGGTAAATGTACACGTGAATCGGAGTCCGGTTAGTGGTACTGTAAAGTACTTTAAATACCATCCGGGTCAGTACCTGGTAGCCTGGCACCCCAAAAGCAGTACAGACAACGAAAGAACCACTGTGGTAGTAGAAATGGAAGACGGGGTGCAGGTACTCTTCAGGCAAATTGCCGGTGCGCTGGCCCGCAGAATAAAGTGGTATATAGAAGAAGGCCAGCCAGTAGAGCAGGGCGGTGAATTTGGCTTTATTAAGTTTGGCTCCAGGGTTGACATTCTGCTGCCTATGGACGCAGAAATAAAAGTAGCCGTAGGAGATAAAACGAAAGGCGGCCGTACGGTAATCGCGGAACTTAATTAATGTGGCCCTGCAGGTGATCAGTTAAAAGTCTACCGAAAAAACTTTTATAAAGAGAAGCCCTCCCGGAAAAGGAGGGCTTTTTCTATGCTCAGCATTAAGATATCTGGCAGAAAACCGATAGCGCTAACAGGGGCGTTAAACCTTATGTTCAAGCTGTTCTTCCATAAGCTCCATGCCAAATAGTGTGGCCAAATGGCTTTTCAATTTCTCCTCTACTTCAGCTAGTGGAACTTCCCGCCCCAGCTCCTGCTGCAGCGAGGTAACAGCTTTATCGTCTATGCCACAGGGAATGATGTTGCCGAAGTAGGAAAGGTCGGTGTTTACATTCAGGGCAAGGCCGTGCATGGTCACCCAGCGGCTGCTTTTTACACCCAGTGCACAAATCTTACGGGGATTTTGCTGTACTTCATAATCCAGCCATACACCGGTAAGGCCTGGAATTCGTCCTGCGTGCAGCCCGTATTCGGCAAGGGTTAAAATAACTGCTTCTTCTAGCTGGCGCAGGTATAGGTGAATGTCAGTAAAGAAGTTCTCCAGGTCCAGCAGGGGGTAAGCCACCAACTGGCCCGGGCCATGGTAGGTAATATCGCCGCCTCGGTTAATCTTGTAGAAACTGGCGCCGGCTGTTTGCAGCCCTTGTTCGTCCAGCAGCAGGTGATCCTGCTTGCCACTTTTGCCCAGTGTATAAACATGCGGGTGCTCAACAAAGAGCAGGTAGTTTGTCGTTGGCAGTTGCAGGCCTGGAGCAAGCGGGCGATTGCTGATTTTCTGCTGCACGATTGCCGCAAACAGCGATTCCTGCAGGTCCCATGCCTGCTGGTAATCCATGCGGCCCAGGTGCCTGAACAGTACTTTTTTATTGATATGCTCATTCACAAGCTCCTATTTAAGAGAGTTTAGTAAAGCAAACGCTAAGGTGTAGGGTGTAAAGTATACTGATTAAACAGATAGATGCCAGGCCATATACTTTATACCCCTACACAATACCAGCTATTTTACCTTGGCCAGCTCTTTTTTCAAATGATCAATGGCTTCAATAGTATTTGGGTCTGCCTGGTTGGCCAGGGCCAGGAAGTAACTTACCCAGTCGGTAAAATGAATCAGGTAAAAGCACTGCTCCAGCAGGCTGTTGCCCTTTGCAACTATGTCGCTTACGTTTGCAGCCTTGTTAAGTAAAATTTCCCGGCTTATGCGAATGCGTTCCCGTACACGGGGATGGTCATAATCAGTAAGCAGAAAATAAATTTTGCTATCGCTCATGACCTGCTCGGGGTGTTCCCAGCCCACCAGCTCGTTATGGTTCATTTCCGGCAGCTCGTTTACATGGCAGAGGTGCTTGCCATTTTCATTGATCTGCTGCTGAATGCGCACGGCGACCGGCCGCAGGCGGCTGTCAACATAGATGCATGGCAGGTAGCCCTTCATAGAGTTAGCCAGTTTTTCGCCCCGGGTACGAAGCGATTCTTCTTCTTCATCCAGCAGCGCTGCTGTGCGTTCTGTTTCCTGCATAAAATGGTTGCCGATCAGCCCTTTGTAATGGAGCACAAACAGCATCTGTATCACAGAATAACCCAGGTTGGCCCGCGGACTATCGTTATTGGCGGGTAGTGTAATCATGTCCAGCTGATGTTGCGCAGCTGTTTTGCCAATGGCACCACCAGTGCTGATGGCCACACACTGGGCGCCAGCCTGCAGCGCTGCATCCAGGCAGGCAATGGTTTCTTCGGTATTGCCGCTAAAAGAAGAGGCAATAAACAGCGTGTGCTCGTTTATGAATTGAGGAATACTATAATTCTTGATAACGAGTAAAGGCACTTTTATCTCATCCTGCACCAGAGAGGAAACCAGGTTACCGCCAATGCCCGAGCCGCCCATGCCTGCAATTACCACATTGCGAATTTCTTTTTGGGCAGGTCTAATCTCAGCTTTTTGTCCCAGGCGGATAGCATCCCGGAGTTGTTTCGAAAAATCTTCTATCAGTTTTCTCATTTTGTCCATGACAAAGCAGGTTTTAGATCGTTTTGATGTAGTAGGCGCAGTAAATTTAACAGAATTCTTTTGCAGGATAAGCAGGCTACCGGAATAATGGGCGAAACACTTGCCGCAAATATGCTGCAGCAACAGGGTTTCCAAATTTTGTGCCGTAATTATCGGCAGGGCAGGGCAGAAATAGACCTTATTGCAGCTACCGAAAAGTTACTGCTATTTGTAGAAGTTAAAACCCGGCGGGGCAAAAACAGTTTTGGTTTTCCGGAAGAAGCGGTAGATAATAAAAAAGCAGCCCGTATTGTGCAGGCCGCAGGTAGTTATATAGAAAAGATTAACTGGCAGGGAGACATCCGGTTCGATATCATTGCCGTGCACCTGCAGCGGGATGCTAACCAGGCACCTGAGCTCTTCCATTTCGAAGATGCCTTCTATTAGAGCAATATTAAATATAGAATTATAAGCTTATAGCTATACTTGGGCAATAAGATACACTGCTAAAGAACTCCTGTTCTTTAACCCATGCTTTATCAATTCATGCCTATGCGCATCAGCCGCATTGTTCAATCCCGTACCTCAGGTTGTTCGGTAAATCTCCGGCGTGGCAAACTACCATCAGGAAGGCTGATGCCTGGTGGCAAATCATCAAGATCTGGCAGGTTATTAATGCTGATCCCACCATCGTCGTCCCCACCATCGCGCTGGGGATTAGCTTTTTCTTTCATTAGAATAACCATAAAATATATCATTACCACATAGGCTATTCCGCAAAGTATTAAGTCCATCATATAGCTAAAAAAAAATAACTGGATTAATATATTCAACCACTGCCCGAAAGCAAAGTTTTGGCAGCCAGGCAATTCTTTTATAAATTCAGCCTACAAGATCCCCGTATAGGTTGGTGTGCAGGCATAAAAAATTAAAAAAACATCATGCAGGCAGCAGCAGTCGGTTGCCTTCTATTGAACGTATGTCTTTTATAAAAGGATATGTACTTTTCTATGTTTATGCTGCCGAACCAATCAGGATGTTTTTGTTGTATTGAGAGCAGGAGTTAGAACAAATGGTGGCAGAATCATCCGCACTACATACAATCCTTAAAAAGTACTTTGGCTATGCGCAGTTCAGGCCCATGCAGGCCGAGATTATCAAAGCAGTTGTAGCCCGGCAAGATGCGCTGGTGCTGATGCCCACGGGCGGTGGTAAATCGCTCTGCTACCAGGTGCCGGCCCTGCACCTGCCTGGTTTGGCTGTGGTGGTCTCGCCCCTGATTGCGCTGATGCAGGACCAGGTAAATGCCCTGCGGGCCAGTGGCGTAGCGGCAGCCTTCTTAAACAGTTCACAGGCCTGGCACGAACAGCTGCAGGTAGAGCAGCAGGCCGCTTCCGGAAAGCTGAAGCTTTTATATGTATCGCCAGAAAAACTGCAGACCCCGGGCTTTACCGCCTTGCTGGGGCAGCTGCCTATTTCACTTTTTGCCATAGACGAAGCCCACTGCATTAGTTTTTGGGGGCATGATTTTCGGCCTGAGTATACGCAGCTTGGCCGCCTGAAGCAGCAGTTTCCGCAGGTGCCCATTATTGCACTAACCGCAACGGCTGACAAGCTGACCCGCAGCGACATTCAACAGCAATTGCGCCTGCAGACACCAAAAGTATTTGTAGCTTCCTTTGACCGGCCTAACCTGAGCCTGTCGGTACTGCCGGCGCAGCAGCGGCTGGAGCGTATTCTGGAGTTTCTGGAAGAGCGGCCTTTCCAGCCTGGTATTGTTTATTGCCTGAGCCGCAAAGGCTGCGAGGGGATGGCGCAAAAGCTTTCAGCGGCCGGTTACCGTGCAGAGGCCTATCATGCAGCCCTCTCACATGAACAGCGCCAAAAAACACAGGAAGCTTTTCTGCGTGACGACATACAAATTGTATGTGCCACCATAGCCTTTGGCATGGGAATCGACAAGAGCAACGTTCGTTGGGTAGTGCATTATAACCTGCCAAAGAACATAGAAAGCTATTACCAGGAGATTGGCCGCGCCGGCCGCGATGGCGCTACAGCCGATACGTTGTTGTTCTATTCTTTTGCGGATGTGATGAAGCAGCGCAGCATGCTGGAAGACCTTCCCCAGGATCGGCGCCGGCTGCAAGAAGCGAAGCTGGAACGCCTGCAGCAATATGCAGAAGCACAAATCTGCCGCCGCCGTATTTTGCTTTCCTATTTTGGAGAGCAGGCCGAAGCAGATTGCCATAACTGTGATATCTGTGATAACCCACGGCAGTCTTTTGATGGTACACTTTTAGCACAAAAAGCGCTTTCTGCCATAGCCCGGAGTGGGGAAAAACTGTCTATGGGCCTGCTGATAGATGTTTTGCGCGGTGCCGACAATGAAGAAGTGAGGCAAAAAGGACTCTTCCGCATTAAAACCTATGGTGCAGGTAAAGATGTTGGAGCGGCAGACTGGCGCAATTACCTGCAGCAGATACTGAATTCCGGCTGGCTGGATGTGGCTTATGAAGATGGCGGGAAACTAAGGCTGAATGACTTGAGCCGGGCTATTTTATTTGAAGGCAGGCAGGTGGAGCTTTGCAAGGCAGCACAACCTGTACAGGCACAACGCCCAATGGCCAAAGAAAGCACCGTTGCAGAAGAAGCTTTGTTTCTGCAGCTGCGCAACCTGCGCAAGCGGCTGGCCGACGAAGAAGCTTTGCCGCCTTATATTATCTTCAGTGATAAAACTTTACGCGAGATGGCAGAACGGCAACCTGTTACCGAAGCCTCACTTTTGCGGGTAAGTGGTGTTGGGCGGCAGAAAATGGAACGGTACGGGCAAGATTTTATTAATGAAATATTACAATACCGCATGCAGCAGCAGGATAAAAAGACCAAAGTAGCGGGTGCTGCTCATTTGCAAACTTTTGAGCTGCTGCAAAAAGGGCAGTCCCCTGAACAAATAGCTGCTGCGCGAGGCCTGAAACAGGAAACAGTATATTCTCATATTGCAGCACTTTTTGAGCAGGGCCGCCTGCATGATCTGGATCAGTTTCTTACAACAGAAGAACGGGATGCCATCGCCGATGCCCTATATGTACATGGGATCAACAGCCCCCTGAAACCTTTGTATGATAGCCTCGAGGGTAGGTTCCCCTATC
>JASLAE010000461.1 GCA_030147305.1 Cesiribacter sp. | reverse complement strand
CTTGCCAGATGCTGGAAAAGCCTGGCACCTCTCCGGCTTCCATCTTGTTGTTGAGGTTATACATAACCTCGCCCAGGGGAATCATCAGCGGGGCTTTCAAACCAGTACCCGCATACTCAGTTCTTAATGCAAGGGTTAATTTTTCATAAAAATCACGGCCTTCGTTGAAGCTCCAGCCACCCTGGTAATTGGTGCTCCATAAGGTATTCCAGCCTGCTGCTGTTTCGGGTGCCATTTCTGGTCTTTTTCTGGGATACCTTGAGTATATATAAATCTGTACATCGGGACTTTTGCCTCTGGCCAGATCAATATAATTTTTCGACATTTGTATGTCTCCTTCCTCCCCTTCCAACGGACGGTCAAAAGGCTGAAGGGAAATCACATCCCAGGTATAGTTAGGGAAAGCATTGGTAGGATAGCCAAATGGCTCTTCCATAAAACCCTCATTCGGGTGTTGCCAAAGCCAGCTTAAGGGAGCTCCCGGAATCATATGCCGGCCCCAGGTGTGAACATATCCCCTGCTTTCGGCCAGTGCCTTAAAGCCCTGGAAATTCACTCCATCGGTTACACTATTTCCTACAGTGTAAATTCGTTTCTCCGTTTGGGCTTGAGATTCAAGCCCTGATATCAGGATAAGACTAAATAGAACAAGCAGACAGGTATAAAATCCCGGGCCTGACCTTAATGTAGTAGCCTGATGAAATTTTGTAGAATTTTTTTCTTTCATATTTAAAAAATTTGATACAGTTAGTGTTATAACATTGGATATTAACAATGCGTGTACTTAAGTAATAGGCAATAATGATTTGAAGCACCCATAGAGAGCGCTTTTTTAAAAATTATAAATATTCCGATATTACTCTAGTAATTTGAGATACTCAGGTTTTAATGTACCCTTATTGCTAGCGCATAAGCATTTGTTTATTATAAAACCAAAACCCTTTGAGTGGTGTCTAATTGACGTTTTTTAAAAAAATGAGGTGATTTAAATAGAATGATAAATCTGTTTTATTACCCCAAAAGCCATTTCATGTAAAAATTTTCAAATTTTATTTAATATTAATTTTTCATCTTAGAGTCCTGTCCTGCTCTGTCTGGCATACAAGAAATTATTTTCAACAAATGGAGTTTTATCTACTTATTTCCCCATGATTCCCTGTATCCATGAGCGTCCTCAAATTACTTGAATAGGTATTGTTATAAAGAAAATCCTTTTTATATGAGAGTAGTTGGCCTTAAAGTTTACTGCGAATAATTATTCTTACAGGATAGTTAAATTAAAGAACCCGGCACCTATACAGATACCGGGTTAAAGAATGAGATTAGGTTTTATAGTGTTGCCTGACCTCCATCACCACTAGCCATGCACCAGCCACAGAATGCCGCTCCAGCTTCCATTACTGATTAGCTCCTCCAACATAATTCCACTAATGCACTTGGCTCCATCAGAGGAGATTCGTTTCGACTGGCGGCCCTATTTACGCTGCTCCATAGGCTCTCTTCCGCACGAGTGGTTTCGAATTTACCGACGTATGGAGTTTTGGTCAATGTTTATGAAATTCGCGGGTTCTATTTCTTAATGCGCGGTCAGCTAATTACTACTGGTGAAATAGCAAAGCATTACTGCCGGGCTCGCCAGCTTCCTTACTTAGCATAAACAATATCATATTTTCAGTCTTGGGTATGCTTTAATTATTCACCCTTGGCTTATAAATCGGTGATGGTAAATGTTCGTGTATTTTAGTACTTAGGCTCTTGATTTATTGAACATATTGCACATTAAAGACCACTTGCGCTGAAGAGCTCACCTTTGGAATAACTGCATAATAATAAACATCAGTAGGCACGGCAGATGGCCCTTCAGCTATCTCTACATTCAATGAGTACTTCTCATTACAGTTAAAGGTAACGTTTTGGCTAACAATAAAATCGCCGTGAGGAGCCTTTAGCCTACCTACAAGAAGGGTTTGTACAGTGAAGTTTACTGAAGGATGGGATTTAACACAGTCAACATACTTTTCGTAATCTGCTTGGTCCTGAATAAGCAGGTTTACTTCCTTTTGTGAGTCATCTATATTTTTAAGAGTACAAAAGTTTTCACCATCCACAATAAAGTCAGTGTTAGAGATAAGCTGCTTTGCTTCTTCTGGACAAACTGTATCTTTCTTTTCACAACCAGAAATTAGCAGTAATACTGGTAGCATGTAGGCATATACTTTCATATTTCAGTTGTATTGATTAATAGAAACGAACTATGATATTCATTTGATCTAGCAGAGCTAGGAGTAATCTAGTTTATACAAGACATCATACAGCGGTAAAGGGTTGGTTGAGGCTTGCATTACACAAGTAAGTTGTTCCTTAGCATACTGTTAAAGTTTCATGTTTATTATTGCCAACTTCGCTATAACAGCAACAATAACTGAGATATTCACTGTGGTTTGATTCATAACCACGTGGAATACACAAAGAAATCAAAGCCAATAAGCAGAGGAGCCAGGGGAAGTATGGGCATACTATTCCCTGTTCTGCCGTACCGTCTCCCCTGTTTTGTTTCTATTTACCAATGCAACACATAATGGCTATAAAACACTTCTATTCCTCCATCGGATGTTGTTTGAGCAGCTCTTCAGGGGTATAAAAGCCTTCTTTGTCCCTGGTAGCTGCTCTTACCTCCTTCACCTTTTCCGGAGTAATGCCGGGTGCTCTGTTCCCAAAGGAATTTCGTACGTAGGTCAGTACGGCTGCTACTTCATCATCCTTGAGCATGCCGCCAAAAGGAGTCATGGGGGCGCCCCAACCATAGTTACGCCCCTGCACTTCAATCGGACCATGTAGACCGTGCAGAACAAGCTTGATCAGGCGTTCTTCGTTTCCGGTAACCCATTTTGTGCCTGTAATGGGTGGAAAGCCAGAGGGTGGAAGCCCTGTTCCATCGGGCTGATGACAGGTAATACAAAAACCTTCGCGTGCGTAAATTGCTTTCCCTGCCATGAAAAGCTCTTCTTCAGCGCCTTTGAGATGGGATTTGATCTCTTCCTCCTTTTTCTCTTCCACCGATTTTCCCTGAATTTGTGCCACTGCGGCTTCATGAGCCTGCACCATCCACTCATCCAGAGGCTTCTTGGCCGCTTCGGCCAGAATGGGCAGTCCCTGCTCCTCATCTAACCAGGAGGCAGCCACAATGGCTTCCAGTCGTACCCGTCCGTGCTCATCGCGGGCGGCCTGCATCAGTAGTTCTTCCGGATCGGCCAGCTGGTGCCCCATATAACGCAGCACGCGTACGGCTGCAGCCCGAGCCCGGTAATCTTTCGCCTGGAGTAACTGGCGCAGCAGCTTCTCATCTACTTTATTAAGTCCCCAGCTTACCCATAATGCTTCCAGCAGCTGGTGTTCATATTGAGGGTCATTCTTGTTAAGACCGGCAACCCAGGGCGTAAGACGAGCAAACACTTCAGCGGCATCACGGCCCCGCAGTTCACGGCGGGTACGGTAGCGGGTTCTGAACTCAGGCAGCTTCAGGTTGTCTAAAAGTACATCGATGCTAGCCGCTGCCACTGCGGCTGGCTTAACCAGGGGTCGTGAGGGATAGGTAATGCGGTAGATACGTCCGTGAACATGGTCACGCAGCGGATCACGGGCATTGTGCTGCATGTGACCAATGAGCACATTGTGCCAGTCTACAAGATAAAGAGAGCCATCGGGTGCAAACTCCATGTCTACCGGCCGAAAGTTGGGATCGGTACCCTGCACCAGGTCCTGGCGGTGCTTGCTTTTAAAACCGGTGCCCTCATCTACCATGGTATGCTGCTTCATCCCTAAAAAGCCAATAGTGTTATTGATGAGCAGATCTCCCTGTACCTCGTCCGGAAAGTGGCGACTGGAAACAAACTCCAGCCCCGAGGTTGGACGTACCCGATGCTTTTCTTCAATCAGATTAACAGATTTAGGAGTAGCAACGCCATAGACTGGCTTAACTGTACCTGGCATCATCCAGCGAACATCGGGGCTGGAGGTCTCGGCAAAGAAGTCCTGGCCCCATGCATCAAAGGCAATGCCCCAGGGATTGGGGATGGCCATCTGGGCTGTTCGCTCAAGGTGGCGGCGTTTTGGATTATACCGGTAAAAGCCGCCGTTTGTAGCTCGTACGGGCCCGTAGGGCGTTTCTACGTTTGTATGCAGGAAAACCCCCTCGCCCATATAAATGGCGCCCGAAGGATCTGCAGCATAGGCACTATGGGCATGGTGGGTGTCATGATCATCAAAACCACTTAACAGGATTTCTTGCTTATCTGCCTTGTCGTCGCCATCGGTGTCGGTATAGAGCACCAGGTTAGTACCCTGCGAAATATAAACACCTTCTGCTGCAAGCTCAAAACCGATAGGAAGGTGCAGGCCATCTGCAAAGATGATTTGCTTGTCCGCCTTACCGTCATTATTGGTATCTTCCAAGATGATAAGCTTATCGTCAGGCTTAGCATCGCCCGGCTTATAATGCGGATAACTTGGCAGGGTAGCCACCCAAAGGCGCCCTTTATTGTCAAATGATAATTGTGCAGGATTGGCCAGATCAGGAAATTCTTTTTCAGAAGCAAAGAGCTCTATTTTATATCCTGGTGCTACCTTTAGCTTAGCGAGTGCCTCCTCTCCATAGAGGTATTTCATGTCTGAATCCTTATCAGGAATAAAATTAGTTTTAACCACAGGCAGCGGTGTTGTTTTCTGATCGGCAGCTTTCAGATCCATTTTCTGGCCTTTAGCCGCCAGCCAGATGGCACTATCCCTGATTACAGTCAGTTCCCGGATCTTTTTGATCTCAGCCGGATAGTTATCTGGTCCGAAGGGATCGTAGCGGCGGCCGAAAACATGCACGCCGTTGGGTATTTTAAAATCGTTGTGCCACATCCAGTTTTTCTCCATAACGGCGGCACGTACCAATTCCCGATGCGCTTCGTCCTTGGGCGTGCGCTTGCCAAAGCCTTTATCAGCAAGTAGTGTAGCGAGCTTGGCATATCCGGCGTCATTAAGCTGTGAACCATCAATGGTAAGGGGCTCTTCACTGGCTGCATACCATTCTTTTGATGGACGATAAGCATCTATAAAGGGAATGCCGTTTTTGGCCGCCACTTCCTCCATAGCCCTGGTGTAAAGTGCCAGGTCTCTATTTTCCTGCTCGCCATTCGGCAGGTCATATTGATCGGATAGATCCTCGAAAGCAATGGGCGATACAAGCGCAAGCTGCGTTGTGGTGTCTCCGTTATAGTTTTGCTGCAGGGTATGTTGAATAAAAGCATCCAGCTCGTTTTTGTAGTTCTCCAGCCCTTGTTCACCCTGAAAGGATTCATTGTAGCCAAAGAAAGCGATGATAATATCTGCCTGCAGGCGAGTAAGCCATTGGTCCTCGGTCTCTGAATGTCCCTGGCTGTCGGAGTAGTTAGCCAGTTCTGTCTGAAACCTTTCAGCACCAGGAAATGCCCAGGGCGATACACGGCCTGCATGTGGTCTGAAACCAGGCGTATTTCCCCCGTCGCCCATATTGCGAATAAACAGGAGACTGTCCGGATAACGAAGGTGCATTTCGGTCTCGAAATGGCCGTAGTTCATCATCCGGGAGGCAAGATTATTACCGATCAGAACAATCCTTGCTCCTTTTTTAATCTGTAGTGGAGGCGAGTCTTCTTCCGCACACCGAGAAGTAAAAAATGAAGTCACTACTACCATAGAGGTTTGAAGTAGTGCTTTCAGAACCCATTTTATCCTCATTATCTTCAAACTTATCATTCTTTTGCCAAGGCCATTGCCGGATCACCCCGGTTGATAAATTAAGTTTCAAACGGTTAATCAGCCCCATCCCTATCAAAATACCGGAATTCGCTGCATCATCATAAATTTCCTGCAGGAATTCAACTGTTCACTGCCATTCATCAGCTGGCTCTCCGTAAATTTTAAATGTAACGGAAAAAAATTATTCGAGCTTGGGAGGGTTGTAAGTTTTTACAATGTTTACAGCGGTGCCCCGCTGCGAGTATTTTGTCTTCTTTGCTCAGGCACCCTCTGCCGGACTCTTCAGGCACCTTTTAGCTGAATTTGAACTGAGCTGATTTGTCAGGATGCTGATGAAAAGCAATTGCTGGTTCGATCATCGTAATCTGTCATGAAACCGGCTTTTCCGGAACTGTATCATGGGCGCATTCACCTCCCACAAAGCTGCCTGCGGCTGTCGGAAATAAGGCATGGCTGTCATGTGCGTAGGAGGGATAAACGCTGCTATGATGGTAAGCAGGTGTTCCGCTGCTATCTTTTGCTTTACAAGCTGATCTCAAAAATCTCTACCTGGGTTTTCTTTTTAATCGTAAAGAAAGCGGATATACAGTATTGCACATGAACAGCTTTACTACTTGTGGCACGCCAGCACCTGGCATTTAAAATCATTTATGCCTGGCGGCTGCAGGTAGTAGTGGATTGTTACGCCTGTTTTCAGGAGATATTTCTGGAGCTTAAATGATAATTGCTACTTAAAAAAATGGCCCTGGA
>JASLAE010000452.1 GCA_030147305.1 Cesiribacter sp. | reverse complement strand
TTTGCCAGCGGCAGCAGGGCCAGCTGTATGCCTGTAGCAAAGCAGCCGGGATTGGCCACAGCATCAGCACCTTGTATAGCTACTTTGTTTAGCTCAGGCAGTCCATAGACGAAACCTCTTTCTCCTAACTTCTGGCCCAGGCGATAGTCCTGGCTCAGGTCTACCAACTTCGTTTTTGTCGAAATGGGATGCTCTTGCAAAAATTCTTTGGCTTTGCCATGAGGCAGGCAAAGGAAAATCACATCTACCTCCTGCACTTCGCTGGTGAACACCAGCGCCGTATCGCCCCTAAGCTCTGGATGCACCGAACTCACGGCTTTGCCGCTCTGGCTGTTGCTATACACAAAGGTTAAATCTACAGAAGGGTGATGCAGCAGCAGCCAGATCAGCTCGCCTGCCGTATAGCCTGTTCCGCCGATGATGCCCGCCCTGATCATACTTTTTCCTGGTTTACAGCATGGTAGATCTTCAGAGAGTTGGCCAGTATCTTGGTAAAGCCTTTTACATCTTCGCCCGACCATCCCTTATTTTCTTCGCCATAGTTGCCAAAGCTGCTGTTCATCAGGTCGTGCTCCGACTCGATGCCCTGCACCTGGAAGCGGTATGGCAGCAGGGCTACGCTAACTTTACCGCTTACATTCGTCTGGCTGTCTTCCAGAAATTTCTCGATGTTGCGCATCACCGGATCCAGGAAGGTGCCCTCGTGCACCATCATGCCATACCAGTTGGCCAGCTGCTCTTTCCAGTACAGCTGCCACTTGGTAAGCGTATGTTTTTCTAACTGGTGATGTGCTTTGATGATGATGTAAGAGGCTGCAGCCTCGAAGCCAATCCGGCCCTTAATGCCGATGATAGTATCTCCTACATGGTAATCACGGCCAATAGCATAGGGTGCGGCAAGCTCCTGCAGGTGCTGAATATTGCTGACGGGATCACCAAAAGTATCATTTACCCCTACCAGCTCTCCTTTTTCAAAATAGAGCACTACTTCTGATGGCTCCTCTTTTTGCAGCTGGCTGGGATAAGCATGCTCGGGTAGCGGCTGATGGGAGGTTAAGGTTTCCTTACCGCCCACGCTGGTGCCCCACAGCCCCTGGTTAATGGAATATTGCGCTTTCGTCCAGTCGCGCTGCACCCCTTTTTTAGTCAGGTACTCAATCTCGGCCTGACGGGAGAGCGACTGGTCCCGGATAGGCGTAATCACTTCAATTTCCGGACAAAGAATATGGAACACCAGATCGAAACGCACCTGGTCGTTGCCGGCGCCGGTGCTGCCATGGGCAATGTAGGACGCGCCAATTTTACGGGCATAGTTGGCAATGGCAATGGCCTGGAATACCCGCTCAGCACTTACCGATAAAGGATAGGTACCGTTGCGCAGTACATTTCCCCAGATGAGGTATTTAACACACTGCTGATAAAAAGCATCGGTTTCTTCCAGGGTTACATAAGAGGCTGCACCCAGTTCCAGGGCATTGTTTTCAATGGCTTCCAGTTCTTCCGTACTGAATCCACCGGTATTCACCGTTGCAGTGTGTACCTCCAGGCCCTTCTCATCCCTGAGATATTTTACACAATAAGAGGTATCGAGACCACCGCTAAAGGCGAGTACTACTTTGTTGTTCATGGCTGTAACTTAGGTTGTTTTGACTTGATCAGTTGCTTCAGGCTGTTGACTGCTTTGCTGAAAGGAGCCACCCTTACTGCTTCCAACTCCTCCTTTGCCTGTTTTGATTTGATAAGCTGTTTGAGGTTGCTCACCGTCTGGCTTATCTTGGCCATTTTGCTCTCCTTTTCAGGGTTGTAGAGCATGCCGGTACACAGGCACATTTTGCGCTCATTGCGCATCAGGATATCATGATTTTTGCAGCTGAAACAGCCCTTCCAGAACTCCTCATCCTGCGTAAGCTCCGAGAAAGTAACAGGCTTATAGCCCAGTTCTGAGTTGATCTTCATAACCGCCAGGCTGGTGGTAATCCCGAAAATCTTTGCATCAGGATATTTTCTGCGAGACAGTCGAAAAACAGCCTGCTTTATCTTTTTGGCCAGACCATGCTGGCGGTATTGGGGCAAGACAATCAGGCCGGAGTTGGCTATGAATTTATTGTGACTCCAGGTTTCGATGTAGCAAAATCCAGCCAGTTTACTGCCCTCCAGGGCAATTACTGCCTTGCCTTCAGCAATTTTAGCCTGAATATACTCTGGTTTCCGCCTGGCTATACCAGTACCTCTTGCCGCCGCTGCCAGCGCAAGCTCTTCACAAATTTGCTCAGCGTAACCAACATGTTGTACGCCAGCATCCACAATGCTAATTTTCATCGGGTATAGAAATAAAATAAAGAGTAAAAGGAAGAAGATTAAGGGTGTGGGGCAGGCAAAGCACTGAGCTTCGCCAATATTATCTGTACCCCGGGGGCGTAACACCCAAAATGCTGCACACCCTGAAGCCAGACTGCCTGGGTCGTCGGGGGTGTGTTGCTATAAACCAAGCACAATCCTGCAACAGTCCTGAAAAGGCCTGCTCTAAAGCAAAAAGGATATGTAGGTTAAATGTCTTCAATTCCTTAAAGGGGGAATAGCATGAAATAAAGAGATGATTCTCTGTAAAGAATAAAATGCTGGGGTCTGGAATTGCAGAAGTGCACGGCTTCCGCTATGTGATTAATGTCGCCCGTTAGGGGCGACGGGGTGTACGTCGTGACATAATAGCACCGCACACAGACTGGGTGTCTGCAAAAAAGCGTGGCATATGGGCTATTACTGTTGTCATTTATGTACAAATGTAGAACTTCAGTGTAAGATATCAAGAAATTACCCCAAATAATTTTAGGATAAAATTTTGCCTTTCTCTAAAAAGTTACGCGCAAACGGTTGAAATGTTCAGAATGGGCAAATAAAATTATGAAACCACCTTCCGTACACCGCTTGTGCCTGTCTTTTTTTCTGATCAGCAGGCTTTGGTACAATTTCAAGTTATCAGATCAGGGGCATTTTCAGCTTCATGACCGATTTCACATGCTCAACTACAGGGAGATAATTTAAGTTCTTGCGACAGGTAAAACCCCCAGCATTTTATAAGTCTGCTGATGATTTTATCAACTGGATCTCTTCCAGCTTTAGAGTATACCGATAACGTTCCTGCGCCCGGCCCGTTGGGGTAAAGCCCCATCTGGCATAAAAGCGCTGCGCACGCCTGTTTTCTTTCAGCACCCAAAGCACAACCTGTGCATAGCCTGCAGTATCAATCGTCTTTAGCAGGTGTTCCATGATCTGTTCAGCAATGCCTAATCCCCAGAAATCTGCATGCAGGTAAAAATGGTAAATCTCTGCCGTTACACTGCTGTATTGGCCCCAGCCACAAAACCCGATAAGCTGTTCCTGGCGGAAAATGCCCATACATTCATACTTTGCTTCCAGTAAACGCTTTTGCCAAATCTGGCGAAATTCTTGAGCAGAGAGTTGCTGCAGCCGTGCTGCCCCAAAAATAGGCACATAGGCCTGATGCCAGATTTGGAGGTGCAGATCAGCAACCACATCTGCATACTCAGGGGTTAAGGTTTTGATTTGAAGCGACAGGTTGTTCATGGTGCTGCACTCAAAAAGCCACTAATCTATCATCCATTCAAAGACGCTGCGGTAGGCGCCAATTTCGTGCACATAATCCAGAAAACGGCTGTAAAAGGGGTTGCTGCCAAAGGTCGCGCTATCCCCCATGACCACCAGCTTCTTTTTAGCGCGGGTGAGGGCTACATTCATGCGGCGTACATCGGCCAGAAAACCTATTTCGCTGCGGTCGTTGCTGCGCACCAGGCTGATGTACATAATATCCCGCTCCTGCCCCTGAAAAGCATCGACCGTGTTGATGTCCAGGTTGGGCAGCCCCTCCAGGATGTGAGACTGCTGGGGCAATAGTTCGGTCAATAGCTTTACCTGGGCCCGATAGGGTGCAATCACACCTACCTCCAGCTCGGCAGTATTAACTTCGGCAGCCTGAAGACGCTCCAGCAGGGTACTCAGGTGCTTGAAAAGGGCACGGGCCTCCTCTTCGTTGTACATACTGCGGGTTTCAGGATCCAGTGTTTCCGTGAAGCCACTCCCGGCAGTATCCACAAATTCAAAAGGTGCTTCGTTCGGCAGGAGTTGCCAGTTGGCAACTGTTGGTGCCGCTTCCAGCCTGCCTTTGTAAAACTCCCGGCTGCTGAACTCCATGATCTGGGTATTCATACGGTACTGCACCTCAAGCATGCGGGCTGTGCCGGTACGGGTAATGCATTTTTCGAACAGCGTTTCAGACAGGCCTTCGCGGGCAGCGTCGTAGCTCTTGATGGTTGGGGGCAGCTGCCAGTGGTCCCCGGCAAATATGACCCGATCGGCCATTTGAATCGGAATCCAGCAGGCGGGTTCCAGGGCCTGACCGGCTTCATCGATAAAGAGCGTTTTAAAGCGCATCTCCTGCAGCAGCGGATTGCCCACTGCCCCTACCATGGTACAACAGAATACCTGCGTTTTGGCAAAAATGTCGTACATCAGGTAATACTCCAGCTGCTCGGCCTGTGCTTTCATGTTAGAAGCTTCCCGCAGGAGCAAGCGGCGCTGCTGGCGTTCCGACGATCCAAAGTTACGCTTGTACTTAAAGGCCATGCTGCGCATTTCTTCCGCTTTGCGGCGCAGCTGTTTCAATTCTTTGTAGCTGGGATGGCTCGCCATGCGGCCATCTACGGTATAAGGCAGGTTATCTTCATTTACCCGGGCCGGGTGCCCCAGGCGCAGTACGGTAAGCTCCTGCTCAGTAAGCTTATCGGCCAGCAGGTCTACTGCGGCATTGCTGGAAGCACATACCAGCACCTGCCCCTCCGCTGCGACTACCTGTTTTACCACCTGCGCCAGAGTGGTTGTTTTTCCGGTACCGGGCGGGCCATGAATAATGGCCACATCTTCGGCTGCCAGGGCATAACGTAAGGCTTCCTGCTGCGGATCGTTTAAGGTAAGGCCTGCCGGAGCAGGTGCCAGCGGTCTGAAAGCAGGCTTTTTATGCCCCAGCAGGATGTCGCGCAATTCAAGGGTACGCCCTTTGGCTTCCAGAATTCTGTACATGGCAGCATCCATGGCCTTGAAACTTGCTTCATCGAAGAGCAGGTCTATGCCCAGCTTTCCATCGTAGAGCCAATCTGGCAGATCGTCGCCATTGAGTGTAAACCGCATACGCCCCCCCTTTACCCAGTTGACCACAGCCGCAGCCCGGTTCGTGGATGAACCTCCCGCAGCACCGCCAGTGCCATCATTTACAAAAAGGCTGATGGTTTTGCCGGCCGTAAACACATGCGGATCATTTGGATTTCCTACCCGCTCTACTTCCAGCACATACCGTTCGCCTGTGCTAAGCCTGTGATTGATCAGCTCTACCGGATACCAGCACACGCCTTCCTTCTTACGATCTTGCAGCGAAGTATTAAGCACCTTGTTCCGGTAATACTCCAGCTCAGCCTTTTTTTCTTCTTTCAGTAGATTGCGGGTATGCTCCAGCTCTGCTTCTGGGGTGGATAGTGGTTTATGTGTAGCCAAAATATTCTGCTTGTTAAACTTGAGCGGTAGATTGTACGATGGGACCAGCTGCCGGAATTCTCTTAAAAAGTGGGGATGGCTTAAGCTTTACACTTAAGTAATTGGTCACCCTTACGTTCCCAGACAGCATCGTCTCTTGTATTAAGTCCATTTTAATTAAGGATAACAAAAATGGCTGCAAAAGGTAACAAAAAATCTACTATCCCAGGTTTTACTATTCATGCTGTGTTACACATTAACGCGGAACACGCCAGCTAAAACCTGCACCAAACAGCCAGTCATCGGCGCTTTCTGTTAAACCTCTGCCTATATAAGCATCCAGCTGCAGGTTGTCGCGCACCAAAAAAGTAAAGCCACCATCAATAGAATGCTCGTTTTGCTCATCCTCAATTAAAAATCCAAAACTTTCCATAAAAACACCCACCCTATCGCTAATATCAAAAGCAAACGAAAGGGTATACATGCCCTGTGCTTCTTTTATATCTTCCCACTGCGCACCAAGGTTGTACGCCAGCTCTACATTTTCGGAGAGGGTGTGTGAGAAATTTGCTCTGAGCTCATGTTCCGGATCCTCCAGCTGAAAAGCTTCCCCACCTGTTCCCGGCAGCGTTATGTGATACATTATAGCAGTTTGTGGAATATAACCCTGCTCCTCAAGCAGCTTAATCTTTGTGCCAAGTACTAATGGAGCCAGTCCCTTGTCACCTACCTCGCCACCGTCGAAACTATAATTATATCCATCATAAGCACCTTGCAGGCGAAACTCAAGCCAGTCGAGCACGCCCGTGCGCACCAGCAAAGTATTATAGGAAAATTCTCTCCGCTGCCCATCATCTAATATTAGATAAGGGCCAGTTTCGAACTGGACAAGGCCCTTTGGTACTATCGAGGCCGACTCTGTTTGGTCTGGTCTATCCGTGATCAGTTCCGGTGGCTCCGGTGGTGTTAGCTCATTTTGCGCAAAAGCCTGAATGCATAGGAATAAAAATAAGGTGAAGGTAAAAAGTAAAGATTTCATCGAAAAAATTTAGGCTAGTCTAATTTATTTATTAGTAAAAGTAACTTTATTAATTACCTGTTACTAATGCAAGAAAATTCAAGGGAACATAAAGAATTTTTATAAAAGCATGAAGCACGCCAAAAAATGAGAAGATGCCTTCGTTAGTAGAACAGCACAGGTTTAATTGTGTTATCTTCACAAATCACCACCATAGAATCTTGCTGTTACTGCAAACCCGGGATGAATTTCTTAGCACATATTTTTTTATCAGACCTAAACCAGCCACTGCTCCTTACCGGTAACTTTTCAGGTGATTTTGTGAAAGGAAAGGAAATAGAAACCTTTCCGGCAGCGATGCAGAAAGGCGTTTGGCTGCATCGGGCTATCGATACCTTTACCGACACCCATCCGCTGGTACACAAAAGCAAAAAGCGTTTATTCCCAAAGTACCGGCACTATAACCGGGTGCTGGTAGATCTGTACTACGACCACCTGCTGGCGGCAAACTTTAGCCGGTACTCACAAACAGCCCTGCTGCCTTACACCTTACAGGCATATGCACTGCTGCAGCAACAGCGGCACTTTATCCCCCGCCGTGCCTATCCCCTGCTGGACCATATGCAGGCAGGTAACTGGCTCTATCATTACCATACCCTGGAGGGCATCGGGCAGGCCTGTAAAGGAATGGCCCGGCGCAGCAACTTTGAGTCCGGTATGGAGGAAGGCGCCCGGGACCTTGAAAAAGACTATCAGTATTTTGAAGAGGAGTTCTTTCTTTTCTTTGCGGAACTACAGCAGTATGTTAAAGGGTGGGTCAGGGAAAAACACTTCAATGAGGAGCAGACCCGGTGATTTGACTGCCATCTGCCAGGAGAATAGCCGTTTTGCTCCCTTCTACCAGCAGTCCCTGCACCTGTACTTCCGGAGATTCAATGTCCAGGTCTACGGCCCACACAAGGCCTTCTATTTTTTGTTTGATGGCAGGGACAGGTGTATGGGCTACAATCATTTGAGTTGCCCCATATTGCAAAAGCACTTCTTCGGTATTTCGCTGATTAGCCGGCTCCCCATATCCATATTGATAAACATACCCCCTGTACCAAAGGGGCCCTTCCTGTAAAAGCAAGTGTCTATCGGTTTTGTCCGGATATGGTTTATCGATTGCTGCCCGAAGTAGCTGGTTGATCTGTGAAATAGGAAGCTGCAGCCGGGCAAGCTGAGGAGAAATACCTGCATGTGCAATCAGCAGATGATTTAATCTGATCACCACGTTTCTGCTCCTGAGCCACTGCCCCAGGTACCAATCAGGACCAAAATAGGTGCCATACGAAAGGCCGGCGCCAGCATAGAGCCGCATCAGCTGCGGATGCACGTAACGGAAGTCGTGCTGCATCACCATGAGCTCGTGGTTGCCTAGCAAGACGTGCACGGCACCACCCGCGGCAGTAGCCTGCTGTTCCAGCTTGCAGAGAAACCAAAGCAGTGGCAACACCTGTAGTCCCCGATCCATTACATCGCCACAAAGCACCAAATGCCCTTTGCCCCAGCTCCATTGCTGATCCTGATCAATGATAGCCTGCGCCCGTAAAAACCGGAGGAGTTTATGGAAATGGCCATGCATATCTCCTATAAAAAGCATGCGCTCCACCCCTGCATGTTCTGCAGCGGCTGGTGCCAGGCTACGCTTAATTGTATAATATTCTTCGGTATTGTTGGGGAAATCCCTTTGAAAAAAGATCAGATCAGCGGCCGGGTCGATGGCCAGGCTAGTTTTATACACACCCGTCTGATGAAGATAGCTAAGCTGCAGCAAATCCTTTTTGTACAATTGTACATGCGGTCCTTCCACCCAGCTTTTCTCTGCAGTTGCCATACATGATATAAGAATATCTGGCGCAAAGAGTTCAAAAAAAAGCCACCCTTGCAGGTGGCTAATGTAAAAGCATGTCTAAAGGGTTATTCCTCTCCCAGCTCCACTAATTGCAGGCGGGTTTTGGTTAGAATTTTCTCTCTGTTGAAAATACTTTCTTCTATTTCTTTTACCTTTTTGCGCGCCTGATCTATGCGATCCTGCTGCTGTTTAAATACCTCATCGGTAATCGTTTTTGTTTCGCGTTTTTTCTTCAGCCGTTCTGCAGCTTCTCTGATTTTGGCTTCAGATTCCTCTTTGGCTTTCCGATCCCGGGCAATAGCCTCTTCCTGCTCTTCAATATCCTTCTTCATCTTGGAACGGGCGTCTGCAGCGCGGTTCTGACCAAACTCACGTCCTTCTAATCCATCTTTGTTACGGCCATAAGCATGTCCGTTGCCAGGATGTTCCCCTTTCTCTTTGTGCTTATCTTTCTTTTTGTGATTCTTATGCTTGTCTTTGTCGTGTTTGTCATCTCTGTCATCGTCTCTGTCACGCTCCCTTGATTCAGGCTTTGGGGTGGGGTTGCCTTCTTTCCTTTTTTGTGCACCCTCTTCCCTTGCTTTTTCTTTTTCCTGAACCTCTGCTTTTTTTCTTTCGTCTACCTGGCGCTGGCGCTCCTGGGTTCTTTCCTCCATCTCTGCTTTGGGCTTCTCAACACCTTTTTTCACCGCGCCCTGAGCCTGCACATCGTTGTTGTGGAGCAGCATGGCGGTGCATGCCAGTACTGCTATCATTAAACACTTTTTCATAATCCTGTTTTTATAAGCTTATATTCCTTCTAACAGACTATCAATTTCCTGAACATGCCGGTGCGTCTGCCCACCACTGGCTTCCACGGTTTCCGGTATTGCTACACTGTCGGCTGTGTGCTCATGTTGAATATGTGCCGCATCAGCCGTTACTGTATGTGCTTCATTTTTATCTGCATTACAGGCCAGCATCCCTGACGCAAGCAAAAGACAGATCATGGTTTGTTTCATAAGAGTAGTTTAGTTATTTCTTAATGGTAAAGGTTATTCATATTAAGCATAGCAATCCCTGACAGGACCTGCTGGAAAGTTATTTAATTGCCGCTGCCGAGGTTTTGGATAATTTCGCTGGTCAGCAAGCGGATATCAAGCTGCTCCAGCGGATGTGGTTGCCCTGCAAGTGTTTTTAGCTTAGCCTGCGGTAGCCAGGTAGCTGCCTGCAGGCTTTCCTCCTCGTTGACCATCTGGTCTTCGCTGCCCCGCATAATAGTAACCGGCAGCGCTATGGTTTCCAGCACCTCCCGGGTAAGCAGGGGCTTATGGCCCAGTGCCACCATCATGGCAGCAGTTTGTTCCATCACCCTGCGCCAATCCAGCGGCTGATGACGTTTGGCCAGCAGCTGCGCAAACTTGGGCACCTTTTCCTCCACTACCGCAGGCACCAGCTTTTTAGCTTCCCTGGCTGCTCCCTCCGGTGTCCAATGAAATTTTGTACCTAGTGTAAGGATTTGTGTAAAATAGGCAGGCTGCCGGCTTGCAAGAAACAGGGCAACATACCCGCCCATGCTATAACCAAAGACAGGCAATCCCTGCAACTGGCTTGTCTGCAGCCAGGTTTCCAATTCACGGGCAAAGCCTTCTATCATAAAAGGTTCAGCTGTATTTTCTTTACCTCCATGCCCTGCAAAGGTGAAGGAATACACCATAAAGTGATCTTCTAATGCATTTGCAAGCGGGGCCAGCTGGTCTGCACTTCCCAGTGCGCCGTGCAATAACAGCAAAGGCTTTTTATTTTGCATAAGCAAAGTGTTAGACAAAGCACCTACAGTATTTATATTATCAGTAGAGCCGGCACTATTTGCAGGCTACCATTGAACTAAATATTGAACAAAAAAAGGAAAAATACAGAAACAAAAAAGGCCGGGGATCACCCGGCCTCTGTATTGAATGTAAGAATAAGTGCTAGAGCACACGCACACCTGAAATTCTATAGGGTGCTTCCGGCTCAAAATACACATCTAATGTATAGCCCAGGTTTGTGCTACTGCTGCTAAACTCTATGCGGTACGCATCATCCAGATCTTCGATGTCGGTGATTTCCGCTTCTTTTATCTGCTGCTGTAAACTCCTGATCAGCGCTTTGTGATCGTTCTGGGGCACCTGCTCAATAAAATCAGGGGCATAATGCTCCTGCACAAAAGGAAGGATCTGCTCGTCATCGGCTGCCATTACCAGGTCCAGCAGTGCCTGTGCCCGGTAGCCTTGCGGAGTGTCGGGCATGCGCACAAAATGTTTCTCGACCATCAGGTCTTTTACCATTACGGTATCAGTGGCAGTGGCCGATTCGTACACCAGGTCTGTTGGTAACTCCGAGCCGCCACCAGTGGCTGCTTTCTGATCTTTATCCTGTACACTACAGGCACTAAATGCACCAATCGCTAAACTATATATAAGTAAACGTTTTATTTTCATAAGCCTATTTTGGGCCATGGCCCACCTGTTCCGCTACATATACTGATAAAAGAACCAATAAGTTGCATGGGACCAAGTGTTTAACTGGCTTATTTATAAGCTATTAACAAAGCGTCGCTTATGACAAGCAAGGCAGTACATTTTCAATCGTTTTCGGAGAATCACAGCAGCGCCTGCTCCTCTTAAAGTACAAAATCTGAGT
>JASLAE010000445.1 GCA_030147305.1 Cesiribacter sp. | reverse complement strand
ATAAAAAACAGTTTTCCTGTCCTGATAAACACGCCAGGTTTCGTCAAAATCCCTTTTATCGGGAGGTAAACTATCTGCCAACGATGTAAACTGCAGTACACCAGATGCATTGGGCGCAAAAAAGCCAAAATCACCCTGGCTGCCAACATATACCTTATCCTCAGGCGTTATGGTGAGGCTCCGGATCTTAGTTCCGTTAGGAGCACCATGGTTGTGCCATTGGTTGCCATCATATTCTAGCAGACCCAGGTTGTTGGCAACATATATTAAACCGCGGGAATCCTGTGAGATCTGCCAGTTTTGTATACCCCCTCCGTATTCTGCTGTTCCAAAATTCTTTACCAACGGAATACCCCGCTGTGCGTGTACGGGTACAACCCATAACAGGCAAAGCAAGAGCAGGAATACAAGTGGAAAGCTAAGTATTCCTTTGGCATATTTCCATGTAAAGCGAAATGGATTGCTGAATGCTGCAGGAGATAAAAGACTGTTTGCCATATAAGCAATGCTGTAGTGCTGCTTGTAGTAAGACCAAAATTTAATTTATACTAAAAAACGCATTTTTTGTAGCGTATAGCGCACTTTTTTATGTGATGATGTAGTAATGACGTATTCTTTTTTTGGTGATGTAGTAGTAGTGATGTATAGGAATAATTGCAAAGGAGGGGTATTAAAGGGTTTATTGCATACGGTGTCGCAATCGTTTTTGGTCTTGAATGATTTTCTCTTCAAAACTTCATCAGTACAAAAGCGTGATGCAATATCTACCAAACCAATCAACAATTTTCTTCAACTACAAAACCTAGTATGTAAGAGTATGAAGCAAAGATTATCATTGTTTGTATTACTTTTTGGGCTCGCCTTTTCTTTGCAGGGGCAAGCGCAAAATGTAACTGGCACAGTCACCGATCAGGATTCGGGCGAGGCTTTGCCAGGTGTGGCCGTGCGGGTAAAAGGCACTACCCGGGGGGCAGTAACGGACCTGGATGGGGTTTATTCTGTACAGGCATCTGGTACAGATACCTTATCATTTTCATTTATTGGCTATCTGGAAGAAACGCAGCCGGTAGGCAATCGTACTACTATTAATGTAACGTTAGCACCAGACATCGAAACGCTTTCCGAAGTAGTGGTAGTAGGATATGGCGAGCAAAAGAAAAGCCTGGTAACTGGTGCTATTTCTTCAGTACGATCTGAAGAATTGGCAACCGTTTCTAACACACGGGTTGAGCAGGCACTGCAGGGAAGAACTGCCGGTGTTACCGTACTGCCTTCATCGGGTTCGCCTGGTAGTGGTATGTCTATCCGTATTCGGGGTACAGGATCAAACAGAAATGCCAATCCCCTTTTCATTGTAGATGGAATGCGAGCTGGTGGAATTGAATACCTTGATCCATCAGAGATAGCATCTGTTGAAGTATTAAAAGACGCTGCTTCTGCTGCCATCTATGGTGCTGAAGGAGCAAACGGTGTTGTGATCATTACAACAAAAACAGGCACAAAAGGTGTTTCAGACATCAGCTATCATGGTCAGTATGGGGTACAATCAGTAGGCGATAACCTGATGCCCTTAATGAGCGCAAGGCAATACCAGGAATATTTGGAAGAAGCCGGTACTGCTGGCCGTCCGGCTGTAGAAGATGTTACAGATGAAGTGGGTACAAACTGGTTCAATGAAATATTTCAGACCGCACCACAGCAAAGCCACTCTCTTACATTTAGTGGTGGCACAGAGAACAGCACTTATTTGGTAGGTGGTACTTACTTCAATCAGGAAGGTATTGTTGGAGGCGACAAATCCAGCTTTGATCGTTTCACGCTTCGTTTGAATACGGATCACAAAGTACGCCCCTGGTTGAATATTGGCGAACGCTTATCTTTTTCCCACTTCTCCAGAAGTTCTATAGCAGAAAACAGCGAGTTTGGCGGCTTAATAACAAGTGCACTTGTACTTGATCCATTAACACCAGTTGTTTACTCAGATGATCCTAGTACATGGCCTCTGCACTTTAGAAATGCACTTACGGGAACTATTGCAAATGCTGATGATGATGACAATCCTTATCTGATTGCAGATTTGTTGTCTTATGACCAAAACGGCAATTATTATGGGATTTCAAACTATGTGAGGGGTGAGTATGGCAACCCTGTAGCCAGAATTGCTAATACCAATGGTGGTTTAAATCAAAATAAAATTGTCGGGAATGTCTTTGCCGATATCATGCCAATAGAAGGTTTGAAATTTACAACCCGTTTTGGTATCGATGCTGCATTCCAACGTCAGCATGGCTGGTCTCCGAGAGCTTACTATTCTCTGGAGAGTTATATACCAATTGCTAATGCAAATGACAGGCAGGATAACTGGTTCACCTGGCAGTGGGAAAACTTTGTAAACTACAACAAGCAGTTTGGTGACCACGATTTTGGTGCATTGTTAGGTACATCAGCACAGAGATTCAATTGGAATTATGTGGGGGGCTCGTTTTCAGGGTTATTCAAAGAAAGAGACGATTTTTCCTATGGAGACTTTGTACCTAATGCAACTGACCTGATTGGTAGTAACAGCAATTCATCAAGTATGGCCTCCTTCTTTGGACGGGTAACTTATAACTACAAAGAAAAGTACCTGCTGAATGCTACTCTCAGACGCGATGGGTCTTCTAGGCTGTCGGAAGGTAATAAGTGGGGTAACTTTCCATCAATTTCTGCTGGCTGGACTGTTTCAAATGAAAACTTTTATCCGAGTGGCCTCGCAAATATCATGAATTCAGCTAAACTACGGGCAAGCTGGGGCCAGAATGGTAGCGTAGGTAATATAGGTATTGGAGAGTGGATGAGTACCGTTTCGCCCACCACTCCAGGCTATCCGGATGCACTTGGTAATTTAATTGTAGGTGCTGCTCCAAGATTTGTGAGCAATGAAGAGCTTAGATGGGAAACCAGTGAACAGATTGACTTTGGAGCTGACCTTGCTTTCCTGAACAACCGTCTCTTTTTTACTGCAGACTATTTTGTAAAAACAACCAAAGACCTTCTCACAGGTGGTATTTCTCCAGGTTTTACTGGATTAGACCTACCAGTTACGAATGGGGGAACTGTAGAAAATAAAGGCTGGGAGTTTGAGCTATCTTACAGGAGCGATGCGACCCGTGATTTTCAATATGAGATCGGGGGTAACTTGACAACACTAAAAAACGAAGTGACTTATCTGGATCCAAATGTGCCAAGTATCAATGGTGCAGGTGTAGGTACCGGCTGGACTGCTACAATGTTTAGAGAAGGCTATCCAATTTGGTATTACAGTGGATATAAAACAGATGGTATCTTCCAGAACCAGGATCAGATCGATGCATATTTAGAAAGTACTGGTATTACAGGATACAATCCAAAGCCAGGTGATCCTATTGTTGTAAATGTGAATGGTGATGAGCGGATTGATGTTGCAGATCAGACTATGATAGGCAGTCCACACCCAGATATGATCTTTGGTGGTAGAGTAAACCTTCGATATAAAGGTTTTGACTTTCTGGTGTTTGCACAAGGTCAGGTTGGCAATGAGATCCTAATGGGCTTTAACCGTACAGACCGCCAGACAGCAAACCGCCCAGAATTCTTCTATAATAATAGATGGACTGGTGAGGGCAGTACCAACGATTGGTTTGCAGCAAATACTGGAAGTGTATTTGTATACAACAGCGATCTAATGGTGTTTGATGGTTCTTATCTGCGTGTTCGTCAGCTTCAATTAGGCTATACCTTACCGAATACATTAACTAAAAGGTTAAGCATTAAAAATTTACGCCTGTACGCTACGCTTGATAACTATTTCACCTTTACAAACTATCCTGGTATGGATCCTGAAGTTGGCGAAGGAAACGGTTTGGGTATCGACAGGGGTGCTTATCCAATCCCCAGAAAAGTAATGGGTGGTCTTCAGTTTAGTTTTTAATCAAGCAAAGGATAACCACTGAAATGTTAAATGTGATTCCAAGGCAGAAAATCTTCTTGGTTCACAATAGGGAAGACCTCATAACTAACATTTATCGATAGCATAAAATGAAAAAATATTTTATAAAGCATTCCTTAATTGGTTTGACCGCTTTAATACTAGTAGGCGGTTGCGAAGACTTTCTGGAGCAGGAAGTACCCGGCGCCATCACTGCCGATGTTTTCTACGAAACAGAAGATGAAGCCATGCAAGCCACGGTAGCCATTTATGATATTCTAAGTGCGCATTACAGCCAGGCATGGAGCAGTATGTATATGATAAAGACATTGCCTTCTGACGAAAGCTTTGCCGGAGGTAGTGGCCAGGGTGATCAACCTGATTATCAGACTTTGGATGATTTTGTTCATGGATCTGAAAATGAGATTATTAACAGGGTGTGGCGATTAACCTATGGAGCTGTTACCCTTGCTAACAGAGTAGTCAATAACGTGGAACCATCCACTGATATTCGTATACAGGCAATTGCTGAGGCAAAAACGCTTCGTGCTTACGCTTACCTCGATTTAGTGTCTTTATGGGGAGAAGTACCTCTTGTGCTAGACGATGTTCCCGCTGAAGTTTGGACTACTACAGCCCGGGCATCCAAGGCAGAGATATATGCTCAGATAGAGCAAGACTTAACCGAAGCGATTGCCGTATTGCCGCTTAAGTCAGAATATCAAGCAGCGGAAAGGTACAAAGTCTCCAAAGGAACTGCACAAGCACTGTTAGGAAAGGCTCATCTATATCAGGAAGAATGGAATGAAGCTGCTGAACAATTTGATGCAGTGATTGCATCAGGTGAGTATGAATTAGAATCTTCTGTAGCCGTTGCTTTCTCAAGAAATTCTGAATTTGGGCGGGAATCGGTATTTGAAATCAGCTATTCATCCTCACAGAACTATGGTGGCTTTCCATGGGATTGGCGCCCAGAAAGTAATATTCAGATACAACTAATGGGTCCTCGGGGTGACTATTATTCCAAAGCACCAGCAGACTCACTAAACGGTGGTTGGGGTTTTAACATCCCTACTGAAAAAATCTGGAATGCCTTTGAGTCTTTCGGATCTGACAATGAAAGAAAATGGGCAAATATTATGTCAGAAGAAGAACTTAGGGCCATGGGAGGTGATTGGACAGCACCAGACGCTTATGAATATACTGGCTATCTAAGAAGAAAGTATGGTACCTTCAGTTCAGAAACTGGCGCACCTGATGCTACCTTGAACTATGGCACCAACTGGCGTATGATCCGCTATGCAGATGTGTTGCTGATGGCATCAGAAGCACACTTCCGGGCAGGAGATGCACCTAAGGCCCTTGAATATCTGAATATGGTACGTGAAAGGTCTGAGCTTGAACCACTCAGTGGGTTAACTGGCGATGCACTTTTCATGGCTATTGTACGGGAAAGACAGGTTGAGTTGGCCTTTGAAGGCTTCCGCTTCATTGACCTGGTCCGTTGGGGCCTTGCAGATGAAGAATTGGCAGAGTTTGGTTTCACTCCAGGTAAACATGAACTACTTCCAATTCCTATCATTGATGTGAGAACTTACGGTTTAGAACAAAACCCTGGATACTAATCATTCTATTTGAATACACTTATGAAAAATAAGAAAAATAATATCCGATTTTCTTTATTGGCATTGTCAATTGGTTTGGGTACAATGGTTGCCTGCTCTGATGAATTCGAGCAGGAGCTAGGTCCCAAACCTAGTGGCTCCTTCACTGTGACGCCTCTTGGTAGCGAACCAAATACTTATGTTCTTACTTCTGAAATTGACGGTGCATTCCGTTATCAGTGGGATTATGGATCAGGATTTGTTGAAGGTACCAAAACAGATACAGCATATTTTTCGAGAAAAGGCGATTACACAGTAAAAATGCGCGCCATGACCCGAGAGGGTCATGTTGTATCGGAACAGCAGATAAGCGTTGCAGAAAATGATTGCAGAGGCAATCTGGAGTTACTTAGTAATTGCAATAGCAAAACCTGGGTTCTCGCTCCACAGGCAGGAGCCCTTCACATTGGTCCTCCAGAAGGGGGGACTTGGTGGGGCAATAGTGAAGCAGATGTAAATGCTGCTGATAGAACCTGCCTTTTCAACGATGAATACACCTTTACATCTGATTATGAATTCATATTTGATGACAAAGGAGATATGCGTGTAGATGACGAAGCAAGCCAGCCGTTTCCTACAGATATTGGTCTGGCAATTGGCTGCTATAGTATAGATCAGATTCCTGAGAGATATAGAGCCTGGGGGTCTGGCAATCATACTTTTGATTTAATGGGTGAAAGCCTGAAACTAATGGGTACGGGGGCTCACATGGGTCTTTATAAGGTAGGTGATGCCGGAGGAGCTGTATCTCCGCCTGCAGAAACTGTTACATACGCAATTTTAGAACTTACCGCAAATAGGCTGGTAATCGAGAAGCGTTACGATTGGGGCGTGTGGACTTTTACTTTTGTTCCTAAGGAATAAGTATGGAAGGAGCCGGCAGTATATCCTGGCCGGCTCTTTTATTCTATAAGCTGGAGACATGAATTTTAAACAACATAAATGTCTGATAATAGCTTAAAAATTTATAGTCAAATGCAAATTCAAAATTTAATCATAGCGCTATTCAGTATTACTTCTTTAGGCTGTTGCGCCGATGAAGATCCCGGACCGGGAAAAAGACCACCAGTTTTGCCTCCGGTAGAAGAAGAACCAAAAAATTACTCATTTGAAACCACCCCCGTCTGGGCAGATGAATTTGAGTATACGGGTGCTCCCGACCCGGCTAAATGGGGCTATGATCTGGGTGGTAATG
>JASLAE010000434.1 GCA_030147305.1 Cesiribacter sp. | reverse complement strand
CCCTTATGGACTAATCAAAAATTGGAAAGAAAGTCTGAAATGTGAGTAACTAAGATTGATAGAGTCCATAGACAAATAATACATTTTCCTTATTTCCATCCGATGCTTCATAGGTGTAAATGTGATTCACACCCAATATTTCTACCATTTCATAAAGGTAAGTATCAGGTATTCACTCAGCTTCTGCTATTGCTTTCTCAGTTGTAGAACTACGTAGAGGCTGGAAGAGATAAAGCAGCGGCTTCCTTAGCGGGAAAGTTGAGATTTTCCGGGAGGCATGGTAAGCAGCGTGTGAATCAAAATTATGTAGTAGAAACAATTGATACATCAAAAAGCCCTGAAGTTTATTTCAGGGCTTTTTATCCATCCTGTAAAATGGCTTAAGATTTAAATCTTACAGTAACTGAAGATCAGTCGTGACCTTCCAGTTTTACAATCTTGTTGTAGGTACCCAGCAACAGGAAAGAGGGAGCCCACTGTCCTACAAATAGGGCAGTGTTGCTGTTACCCATAATTTTAAGGGTGAGTGAAACTGCCATGGATCCCAACGCAGCCCATAAGAATACGTCAGAAGGAATCTTTGCTGTTTGTTCTTCTATCATGGTGGCAACCGGACCCTCTGAATGCTCAGGATTGTAATTGCCTGCGGCCGGTCTGTTTTTAAATTCTGTTCCTCTGGTTTCCATAGTTTTATATGATTAATGGTAAAAAAATAGTTGTTATAAAAACAACAGGTAGCCGTGGTGATTGTTCTGGAAGTCCCTTGATTTAGCAGTACTCATCCATTGGAAAAGTATTTGACCCTGACTTCGTGCTGCGTTGGATATGGTTTGTTGTACACTATGGCTGAAGCATGTACGTTTTCACTTTGCTGATGCTGGCTGAGCTTTTACTTGCTGTGCTTGCTTAAGCCTCTGACTTTGATTAACTTATAATAGATAATTAAACGTCATGAGACTATTGATGCTACTTTTCTGCATGCTGGTCGTTTCAGGGAGTACGGCTGCTCAGGAATCGGCCAGTGCGGCCCGGCAGGAAGAAAGACGAACTTCTTTTATGTTTGATGATTTTAAACCGGCCACCCTGCTAATGAAATCAGGGGCATCTCTGCAGGCCCGATTTAATTACAATATGGTGAGTGAAGAAATGGTCTTTCTGCAGAATAATTTGCTCATGGCACTGGATATGCCCGGCATTGATACTATTTATGTTGGCGAAAAGAAGTTTGTTCCTTTTGGTGCGTCATTCTACGAAGTAATCAAAACACCGGAATGTGATGTGTTTGTGCGGCACAGATTGAAAATCTCTAACAAGGGAAAACCTGCAGGATACGGTGGTTACTCCGAGACTTCAGCCATTACAATGCTTTCCAGCATTACAATCATGGACAGGTTTCAACCGCTGGAAGTCAGAAACGCACATAAGCTGGACAATGTCAGCACCGCTTTGGTAAAGGTTGCCGGCCAGCTCCATGAGGCAGGCAAACTGCAGCAGCTGCAGAAAGCCTTCCCCCATCATAAAGAAATGATCAAAGCCTTTGCAGCAGAAAATAAGCTGCGAGTTTTCATGCCAGAAGATGTGCTGGCACTACTGGAACAATTTTAAGTCCTTCCATTACTGCCAGGCACCTATTAAAATACGGCATCAGCAAACCATCTGGTGCAAGCGTCCGCTCAGGTTAGTTCTTTCTACCGGAAACCAGCTTGTTGGTGTTGGAATGCGCTCCATTTGCTCTACTGATTTCAACAAGTCCTGTATTGCAGCCTGGGCCACATGATGGCGGTAAAAATTGTTTTTGCAGCTACTTCTAAGTCTTAAGGAATAGGAGGCCTGCTTTTTTTCGCGCTTTTGACCTGTGGCGGCAGCCTCCGAGATACTAATACTGATATTCTGCCATATTTCCAGAACAGACCCCTTAAAAGGAGAAAATGAATTACCGGCACTTGTTTCTGACCGAAGACTTAAGACCGGAAAGCGGTGCTGAATATTTGCCGGTAACGATTTTTTCAGAAAGGTAGTAATGATCAGATGAGGCTGAAAGCGGGAAACAGCTTTTTCCATCATGCTCTCCGCTGCAGGTTCTGCAGAGACAACCTGAATAGTAATGGTATGACCTCTTTCAACTAACTCCAGATAGGCTCTTTGGCTTAGCGCATTGTGTGCAGTGGTGAACAAAAGGATTCTCATACTTTTTCTTTAAGTTATAGATATACCCTCAGGCGAGTCTCCTTCTCTATACGTCTAGTGAGCAGCAGAAGCTATAGTTTTAAGCCGGTGTACATGGCAATACATCCCTAAAGTATGTACCATTACAGGGTGATTTGAAATAAATAACAATAAAGCTATAGACTCCCGCTGGAATGCATGGTGCTGATTTATCATCAGGTGGCTTTATTTTTAAAATCAGATACACGTTTCAGGCGCACCTGTTAATTTTTGCACAAAATTTTCCTGTTAGAATATATGTAATATAATAAGGAATAAGATTGTCATCAGCCAGAAACCGCAGCGAATAAACACTTGACTTTTTATCCTGATCTGGAGTGCGCTTATAGTAGATTCCTCTAGAAACCAGATTTCCTTAATCCACTAGTAAAGAGTTAGAAGCATTGAATAACATAAGAGAAGGTTTAAGTACAGGCCTTTTTTTAAGGTTTTTACACCACGCATGTACTATTATTTCTCACAACAAAAATTTTTATTAACAGGCTTTTTTGAGGTTTGTAGCAGATCAATCGTGAATAATCTGCTCATCTTAAAATGACTTTGTATATGAAAAAAGCCTTTATTTTTCTTTTGGTATTGTGCTTTTCAACGGCGTATGCACAAAAGGCAAATCAGCACTGGCTGCAGGATTTAAACCGCGATCTGCAGCAGTTTATGGTTTGTGAGTCCGGCCCAGTGAATGGGATTAATCCCTGTAATAAATTCATTGGCAATGCCCTGAGGACCGTGTACAACATCAATGATTTTTATTCCAGGGATCTGGGCCGGCATCTGTTGGTAAGTGAAATTTCAAGTTACCTGAATGGCAATCCCAATTGGACCTTGCTGGGCAGGGGTTATGAACAACAAGCCCTGACAGCAGCACAGGCTCATGCCAATGCAGGCAAAGCTGTGGTGGCCATTTACCTGAACCAGGAGGGTCTGGGCCATCTCTCCATTATTTTACCGGGCGAACTGAAAACTTCCGGCACATGGGGGTTTCAGGTTCCTAATTCTGCCTCCTTCTTCATAACAGACCCGGGCAAATCTTATGTGGGCAAGGGCTTGTCCTATGCGTACGAAAGGCCATTGTTGAATGGCGTATTACTCTATGCCAGAAATTAAGTGCATATTCTATGAGAGAATAGACCATGCTACCCTAACAACGCATACTGCCTCGATCATGTAGGCGGGCTTACATAGTATGCTCTTTACCGGGAGAAATACCATGATGTAACCGGTTGAAGGAGGAAGATCAGGTGCTGCCTGTAGATCTATTTTTTATAATCCATTCCATTGATGCTTTACAAGGCACTGATAAAATAGGTGCCCAGAGTATTACGTCTTTTCTGTATGCTGATATGTTTTGGGTGGTCATTATCCTGTGATCTGCGGATAGCCAGCACCCCTCAAAAAATATAATTTCAAATTGTACATTTCCGACGCAACCATCAGATTGGTAGTATTCGTCGTCGGTAACAAGCATAAGCCTCAGTCGCTTTGGAAGGTGATAATAAGCTGGTTTTGCGGAGCGTATATTTTTTATTCAGGGTTCAGATACAGTCAAATTCTATATTTTTAATTTAATTTTTTATCAAATGAGAAAAGGACTTTTACTTTTAGTTTCCGCGTGCTTACTGGTATTTACTGCCTGTGAAGACCAGCAGCCAGAGCCGCAACTTCAGAACGCTCCTGACCAAAAAGGCGGACAGCAGGTTTTAAACTTACGGGCGCATCTCACTGGTGATCAGGAAGCCCCAGTACCTGTAGAAACCAATGCCACGGGGCAAGCCATTTTTAAACTAAGCAAAGATGGTACTGAGCTTCACTATAAACTTATTGTTGCTAATATAGAAAATGTGCACATGGCGCACATACATATGGCACCTGTGGGTGTATCTGGAGGTGTTGTTGCCTGGTTGTACCCTGACGGACCTCCGCCAGTGATGATCCCAGGCAGGTTTAGTGGTGTACTGGCAGAAGGTACTCTCACAACAGAAGATTTAGTAGGTGCCCTGGCGGATTATACCCTTGCTGATCTGGTAGAAAAAATGCTGGCTGGTGAGACCTATGTAAATGTACATACAATGCAGTACCCTGGCGGTGAGATCAGGGGACAGATTGAAGGGAATGCTCCCGGCAATAGCTGGTAAGAATTTTTGATTTGTCTTAGCAGTTTATAAAAAGGAAGGCTCGCAGCATAAATGCGAGCCTTCTTTATTTATGAAGGCCAGGAGACTATATACCCCGCTAAGGCTCTATTGAAAATTGTATGTTTGAAAATGGGCACCGGAGATACTTGCTTCCCACTAGCAGGCTTTGCATGTTTTACTAGCCATCTCAAAGTAATAATTAAGCGTGCATCATGATAGCAGCAGACAGGTTAGGGGCGCCACCGGAAAGATTTTTCATCTACTGCGCGCATGGTGCACAGAATGCCTTCCAGGTGATCGTATTCATGCTGGAGCAACTCGGCCAAATCATATTCCATATGCCAGGTTTGTGGCTGCCAGTTTTCGTCAAGGTAAGACACTGTAACAGCAGAGTGCCTTTTCACTTTAACAAGCAAGTTAGGGAAGCTCATGCAATCGTCCCAAAGCTCAAACATGTCCCCGCTCAGGTGAATGAATTCAGGATTGATGAAAATCACCGGCCTGTCGATGTTCATGTAAATTAGCCGTTTCATGATGCCCAGCTGAGGAGCAGCAATTGCCCTGCCGAAGTTGTATTTGGCTCTTATCTCTTCCATGAC
>JASLAE010000433.1 GCA_030147305.1 Cesiribacter sp. | reverse complement strand
GGCTTCGCTGCGCACCCTCATGCGCCAGCAGGCCCCACTGGAAACAGCAGTTCGACAGCTCAATGAACAGATCTACGAAAGTGCTAAGGGCGATAATTTTATAACTGCCTTTTTTGGCTATTATGATGAGGCGGCCAAGACCCTGAGTTACATTAATTGCGGTCATATACCACCACACCTGCTGACCAAGGATAACAGCCAGCTGCTGGATAAGGGCACAACACTTTTGGGAATCATGCCAGACCTGCCCTTTCTCAATATAGGTGTGATCTCCGGGCTGGATGAGTTTCTGTTTTTTTGTTATACAGACGGGCTCTCTGAAACCTTCAATGAAGCCGATGAGCAGTTCGGCTCTGACCGGCTGCAGGAAATTCTGGAGAAATATCGTACCCCTGAACTGGAGTCGCTCCATAGCAATATCATTGCAGCGCTGGATGTTTACCGGGGCAGTGTTGAGTACAGTGATGATATTACGATGCTGTCCTGCTATGTGAGTATAAGTTAAGCATGTACCTGCATTTTACACCACGGCTGCTGCACTGGCTTTATCCTAAACTGCTCTGGCACATGCCCCGAAGCAGTAAAATAATCTACTTAACCTTTGACGACGGCCCCCTACCAACCATCACGCCAAGGGTGCTGAATATGCTGGAGCTTTATCAGGCCAAAGCCACTTTTTTTTGTGTAGGTGATAATGTGCGAAAATATCCTGATGTGCTGGCGCAGGTAGTTGCAGCCGGCCATCGCCTGGGTAATCATACCTATCATCATTTAGAAGGTACCAAAACAGATACAGAAGCTTATCTGCAGAATACTGCCAGTTGTCAGCAGTTGCTGAACAGATTTCTTGTGGGGGGAGAACAACCACTTTTCAGGCCTCCCTATGGCCGCTTTAAGAAAAAACAACGGGAGCAGTTGCAGCAGGATTATCGTATCGTGATGTGGGATGTGCTTCCTGCAGATTTTGATCAATCCCTGACAGCAGAGGAGTGCCTAAGCAAAAGCATACGCTATACCAGGCCTGGATCCATTGTTGTTTTTCATGACAGCCAAAAAGCCTGGGAGAGACTCCAGCTGGTATTGCCCGCTTACCTTCAACATTTTTATCATCAGGGCTATACTTTTGCAGCACTATGATTTTAATATTAACTGGTTCGCTGCTGATAGTGGGAATGGTGCTGTTAATAAATTTTTGGGCCTGGCATTTGATCACCACTACAGAAGATACCCCTGAGCCGGCACCGGCGTCCTGGCCATCAGTGGCCATCTTACTGCCAGTAAGAAATGAAGAGGAGCATCTTCCTGAATGTCTGCGAAGCCTGCTGGCTTTAGACTATCCGCCAGCGCTTTTACACATTCTCATTGGTAATGATGCTTCCACAGACAATACCCTGTTAATAGCACAGCAATGGGGGCAGGAGCATCAACACTTTAAAGTATTTACTATAGAAAACAACCTGGGGCTTGCCAGGGGAAAGGCCAATGTGCTGGCGCAGCTGGTACATCATTGTCCGCCGGAAGTTGAATACCTATTCATGACCGATGCTGATATTAGGCCCCACCCTCAGTGGATCAGGCGCATGCTGATGGCCCTGCAGCCAGGCGTTGGCATCGTAAATGGCACCACGGTGGTCGCTGGCAGCAACAAATGGGCACGCTGGCAGCAAACAGAATGGGCGATAGGGCTGGGACTTGTCAAGGCCTATACGTACCTGCCCTGGGTTGGCCGCACCCTTACAGCCATAGGAAATAATATGCTCATCAGCCGCCAGGCATATGCAGCAACAGGTGGCTATGAAAGTATACCTTTCTCCATCACAGAAGATTACGAATTACTGCATCAGGTTCGCCAAAAGGGGTATCAATCTTTGCAGTTGATGGATAGGGAAAGCAGGGCATATTCAGAACCAATTATGGACTTTAAAGTGTTGCTACACCAGCGCAAGCGATGGATGACCGGAGCAATGCGCCTGCCCTGGCTGATGATTCTGCTCTTGTTTTTGCAGTCCTTGTTCTTTCCGGCAATTGCCGTAGTTTTGGCAATAAAGCCACTGGTAGGCATTGGGCTTTTGCTGCTAAAGCTGGTTTTACAATTTTTACTGGTGAAAAGGATTTTTATACGCCTGGGCATTGATCAAACGCCAGCGGCTGGTGTTTTCTATGAATTTTATAATATTTTGGTATATATATTTTTACTTGTTTTTTACGTTTTACCCCTGAAAATAAATTGGAAAGGCAGAAATTACCGGAGCAATCGGGCCTGATGTATATTGATTCTCATACGCATATTTATTCAGATGCCTTTAAGGCTGACCGCGCTGAGGTTATTGAAAAGGCTGAAGGGCTGGGGGTAAAGCGCTTATTCATGCCCAATGTAGACGCATCATCAATTGATGCCATGCTGGAAGCAGAATTGCGCTATCCGCAGTGCATTGCCATGATGGGCCTGCACCCTTGCTCAGTAGAAAAAGATTTTGAGCGGCAGTTGTATGTTATGGAGACATGGTTAAACAAGCGTAAGTTTGTGGCTGTTGGCGAGATAGGCCTGGACCTGTACTGGGATAAAAGTTTTTATGAACAGCAAACAGAAGCGCTGCGCATACAGGTTGGCTGGGCAAAAGAGAAAAAAATACCTGTAGTCATCCACACACGCGATGCAATGCCACAGACCCTGGAGCAACTGGAGGCCCTGCAGGACGATAAGCTCACCGGAGTACTACACTGTTTCACCGGCACCCTGGCAGAAGCGCAAAAAGCCATTGCCCTTGGTTTTTACCTGGGTATTGGTGGGGTGGCCACTTTTAAGAATGGTGGACTCGATAAAGTACTTCCACACATAAGTCTGGATCGTATACTGCTGGAAACTGATAGTCCCTACCTGGCACCCGTTCCACACAGGGGTAAGCGTAATTCACCGGAATATATTCCACTGGTAGCCCGGCGGGTGGCAGAGCTGATGCAAGTGGAAATTGAGGAAGTAGCGCAAAAAACGACTGCAAATACCCTTAGCCTGTTCAAAGCAAATGTTTAAGCCAAAGGTAATCATCAAGACGGCTGCCAATCGTGACCCTGAAGCATCGCTGCTCATTATTTACACCGGTGGCACATTGGGCATGGTGTACGATAAAGAAGGCACACTTGTGCCTTTCGATTTCGAGCAGATCCAGGACCGTATTCCATCCATCAGCCGGTTTAACCTGCTGCTGACAGTCATTTCACTTGGAGAGCTTATCGACAGTGCCAATGCCACGCCAGCTACCTGGCATGCAATTGGTACGGCCATTGCAGAAAATTACCAGGATTACGATGGCTTTGTGGTGATTCACGGCACCGATACCATGGCCTACTCAGCCTCGGCGCTCAGTTTTATGCTGCAGCACCTGAGCAAACCGGTAATTTTCACAGGCGCACAGCTGCCCATCGGTGCGGTAAGAACAGATGCGCGTGAAAATTTGCTAGCAGCCCTGGAAATTGCTTCTGCAAAAAATAATAGGGGAGAAGCACTGGTGCCTGAGGTCTGTATTTATTTCAATTACCGTTTACTTCGGGGGAACAGGGCTAAAAAGGTACAAAGTATTCTGTTTGATGCCTTTGAAAGCAACAACTACCCCCTGCTGGCAGAAGCAGGCGTAGAAATAAAGTACAATATTGGCGCAATTCTTACACCAGAGGGTCAAAAACAATTGAAGTACCATTCTAGTTTTGAGCCAAAGGTTTCCTTGTTAAAGCTTTTTCCCGGTATGCAGCCTGAGTATGTTTCCCATATGTTGGAGATGCCGCAGGTGCGGGGTATTATCATGGAGACTTATGGAAGCGGCAACGCACCAACGTTTCCATGGTTTATTAAGGCCGTTGAGCGGGCTTTGAAAGCAGATAAGATAATTTTGAATGTTTCTCAGTGCCTGGGCGGAAAAGTAACGCAGGGTAAATATGGCACCAGCCGACAGCTGGAAGAACTGGGTGTTTTGGGTGGTTATGATCTTACTACTGAGGCAGCTTTGGCTAAAATGATGCTGGTTTTGGGAGAAGTTTCATCACTTGAAGCCGCCAAAAAAGAACTTATTTTTCCGCTCTGCGGCGAAATGTCTTTACTGTAGAAGCGAAAATTTAAAAAAGATTGTTGCGTAGTGCCAATTTATTACATTTATTTGTGCCTGATAGAAAGCTTAAAAACGCTTTTTTAGTTGATGATACAGAGAGGTGGCCGAGTGGTTGAAGGCGCACGCCTGGAAAGTGTGTATACCCTTATCGGGGTATCGAGGGTTCGAATCCCTTCCTCTCTGCGATTTTTTAGACCAAAAATCAAGTTAAAATAAACAACCTTTACGACTAACATTTCCACACAAAACAACACTATGAAAAAGTTATTCGCACTGCTGATGCTTTGTGGAGTTCTGAGCGTAGGCACAGCGCCTGCTGTATTTGCTCAAGACACAACCGCGCAAACCACAGAAACTGATACAGCAACTACGACAACAGGTGAAGGAGAAATTACTTCAACTGATCCATCTCCAGAAGCAGACGTACTGGGTACCGACGATGCACCCGCAGATGCAACTTTTCACCAGCAGGTGAAACAGAAATTCATCGAAGGTGGCTGGGAATTTATGGGTATTGTATTGCTTTGTCTTATCCTGGGCCTGGCAGTAGCCATTGAGCGTATCATCACCCTGAACATGGCAACGACCAACACCAAAAAGCTTTTGGCGCGGGTAGAAGATGCACTGCAAACAGGTGGTATTGAAGCTGCTAAAGAAGTAACCCGTAATAACAGCAGCCCTATTGCTTCTATTTTTACCCAGGGCCTGATGCGTAGCTCAGAAGGTATTGACATGGTTGAGAAATCAATTATCTCTTACGGATCTGTAGAAATGGGCCGGCTGGAAAGAGGTTTGGTGTGGATCTCCCTGTTTATCTCCCTGGCGCCAATGCTTGGTTTCATGGGTACGGTATTGGGTATGATTCAAGCCTTTGACGACATCGAGCGTGCAGGTGATATATCTCCGGTTGTAGTAGCAAACGGTATTAAGGTAGCCCTTTTGACCACTATTGCTGGTCTGATCGTAGCGGTAATCCTTCAGCTGTTTTACAACTATTGCGTTTCTAAAATCGACTCGCTGGTAAACAAAATGGAAGATGCTTCCATTGCACTTGTAGACATGCTGGTACGTAACCAGCTGGCTCGCCGCTAGTTTCGATTTAGATTTGCAAACCTTCTAATCATAATTAAGTATGCAAGAGGATTCAACCTTATTAGATATTTTTCTATACTTGAGCTATTTTCTGGTGATTGTAGCAGTGCTTGCAGCTGTAGTGCTGCCACTGATTAAATCATTAGATCATCCTCAAAGCCTGATAAAAGTTGCAGGCGGAATTGTCGTGCTACTAGTAATATTTGGCATATCTTATGCGTTATCTAGTGGTGAATTAACTGCAGAGTTTCCCGATATAACAACCACAGGTTCAAAACTTATCGGGGCAACGCTGGTTTCAATGTATATTTTACTATTTGTTGCAATCATAGGCATTGCAGTAACTGAAGTATCCAAATTTTTCCGTTAAACTATGGCCAGAAAAAAAGACAGGGGCTCACCAGAGGTTAACTCCAGCTCAATGGCGGATATTGCATTTTTGCTGCTGGTATTCTTTCTGGTAACCACTACAATACCTAACGACAAGGGTCTGCTTATACAGCTTCCTGAAAAGCTTGATCCTAACGAGCCGCCACCAGACATCAAGTTAAATGAACGTAACGTTTTTACGGTACGGATCAATTCTGCCGATAACTTGTTGGTAGAAGATGAACCTTTAACTGATGTGTACCAGCTGAAGCAAATGATCAAAGATCATGTGCTTAATCCCAACAATGATCCAAACAAAGCAGAAAGTCCGTTAGAGGCTGTGGTTTCCCTGAAAAATGACAGGGGTACCAGCTACGAAAGGTTTATCACTGTCTTGGATCAGATGCAGGCTGCTTATTATGAAATGTATGCAGAACGGGTTGGCATGACAGCTCAGGAATACAGAAACCTTGATCCGAAAGATCCCAGACAACTGGAGCTAGCGCAAAGAGGTAAAGAAGGTATTCCAATGATGATCTCCATTGCACAACCCACAAAATTTGGAGGAGCCGAATAATGCCAAAGTTTAGGAAAAAGTCCAACACCAAGACTGAGATCCCAACTTCTGCGTTGCCTGACATTATTTTCATGCTGCTCTTTTTCTTCATGGTAACCACTGTGATGAGAGAGGCAGATATGAAGGTAGAACAGGATTTGCCTAAAGCTACGCAGCTCAAAAAGCTCGAAAAGAAAACACTTGTCAGCTACATCTACATTGGCAAGCCCCGGGAAACCCACCGTTTCGGCAGTGAGCCCCGTATACAGGTAAACGATGTATTTGTATCACCTCAGGAAATTGTTCAGTACGTAGAGCAGGAAAGATCCAAACTCGACGAAAACGATCAGAACAAACTGACCATGTCCCTGAAAGTAGATGACGAGGCCAAAATGGGATTGATTACTGACGTTCAGGAAGAGCTGAAAAATGCTAATGCCCTGAAAGTAATGTATTCAACACCACAGGATATCGAGCATGACGCTGATTATCAATAAGCATCTATAAGTTATTGAAAAGAGCTTCTCCCAAAAGAGAAGCTCTTTTTATTTTAGGCCCTTTACAGGTGCAATTAGGTACTGGTGAACTATATCATATACTCAATACTCAAGCATTAGAAACCTAGCTTGTCCAATAAAAAAAAGGCAAGCCTTTGCAGCTTGCCCCTTGTCATAAAAGCTGTGCTTGTTAATCGTAGCGCAGGTGTTTCACAGACTCACCAGAATCGCGAAGCTCTATGAGCGCATCTATGCCTATGGCCAGATGTTTTTGAACAAACAGGTCGGTAACTTTTCTGTCACTTTCTTCAGTTTTTACCCCCTCCGGTATCATCGGGTTGTCAGATACAAGCAAGAGGGCGCCGTGCGGTATTTCGTTCACAAAACCAGTAATGAAGAGCGTGGCTGTTTCCATATCCACACCCATAGCACGGATTTTGTGCAGGTATTCCTTAAAGGCTTCATCATGTTCCCATACCCTGCGATTTGTGGTATAAACGGTGCCGGTCCAGTAATCCATCTCATGTTTCTTGATCATGGAAGAAACAGCTCTTTGCAAACGGAAGGAGGGGAGCGCCGGAATCTCCGGTGGCATGTAATCATTGCTTGTGCCTTCTCCGCGAATAGCAGCAATGGGGAGTATAAGATCTCCTAATTTAGTCTTTTTCTTCAACCCGCCACATTTTCCCAAGAATAAGGCAGCATGTGGTTTGATCGCCCCGAGCAGGTCCATAACAGTTGCAGCCATCGCGCTGCCCATACCAAAATTGATGATGGTGATATCTTCGGCCGTAGCGGTTTGCATGGGCTTGCTCTTTCCCATCACCGGTACTTCAAACCGTTCGGCAAACATTTCTACATAATTGGCAAAGTTCGTGAGCAGGATGTATTTCCCAAATTTATCCAGCGGAACACCAGTATAACGGGGTAACCAATTTTCAACAATTTCTTTTTTGCTCTTCATACTGTTATTTTGCTTCTATGAAACAGTTAAACCTGCCGGCTTTCGAGTATAAACTGAAAAAGCAGGGCGAACGGTTATATATTTTTGATCCGGTAAGGCGCAAGTACCTGGTACTTACCCCAGAAGAGTGGGTGCGGCAACACTTACTCAATTACCTGGTAGTGCACCTGGGCTATCCCAAAGGCCTCCTCACAACCGAAACCGGACTGCGTTACAACGGCATGCAACGGCGCTCAGATATTCTGGTGCGTGATCTGCAGGGGCAACCCTATCTTTTAGCAGAATGCAAGGCTCCGGAAGTACCATTATCAAATGAAGTATTCAGACAAATATCTGTTTATAATCAAACTTTACAAGCATCCATGCTGCTTGTCTCCAATGGTCTGCAACATTATTGCTGCAAATTTAACCCTGAACTTAACAACTGGACATTTCTGCCGCAAATACCCGAGTGGTGATTGATAAAAAAGCTGCCTTATGGGGCAGCCTTTTTATCAATAGCATATGTTTAGAAACGATTAGCTTGCGTATTGCGGCTTCATTACCTGCTCAAGTGGAGTGTAAGGTAGGCCAAAGGCTTCAGATACTCCCTGATAAACTACCTTTCCCTGTACTACGTTCAAGCCTAAGCGCAGCTCAGCACTGTCGAGACAAGCTTTTTGCCATCCTTTGTTTGCCAGTTGCATGGCATAAGGAAGGGTTGCGTTGGTCAATGCAAGGGTAGAAGTATAAGGCACAGCACCTGGCATGTTGGCCACGCAATAGTGTACAACCTCATCTATGATAAACGTAGGATCTTCATGGGTCGTTGGTCTGCAGGTTTCAATACAGCCACCCTGGTCTACTGCTACGTCTACCAGCACCGTACCCGGGCGCATGGTCTTTAACATATCGCGTGTGATTAGATTAGGTGCTTTGGCGCCTGGTATCAAAACAGCTCCTATAATCAGGTCATGATCTTTAACCAGCTCCCGTATAGTATAGTCGTTAGACATCTGGGTAATTACATTGGCCGGCATGATATCTGATAGGTAGCGCAGGCGGGGAAGGCTTACATCCAGGATGGTTACCTGAGCACCCAGACCAGCAGCCATCTTAGCAGCTTGTGTACCTACCACACCACCTCCCAAAACCAGTACTTTGGCAGGCGGAACACCAGGAACGCCCCCCAATAAGATACCGCGTCCTTTCAAGGGTTTTTCCAGGTATTTAGCTCCTTCCTGTATGGCCATGCGACCCGCAACCTCAGACATGGGCACTAAAAGTGGAAGGCTGCGGTCAGCTTTTTCTACCGTTTCGTAAGCCAGGCATACTGCTTTTCTTTGAATCATAGCTTCGGTTAGTTCCCGAGAAGAAGCAAAGTGGAAGTATGTAAAGAGTAGCTGATTTTCACGAATAAGGCTATATTCCTGAGCTATTGGCTCTTTGACTTTAATGATCATATCTGCCACGCCATATACTTCTTCAATGGTAGGCAGGATCTCAGCACCTGCAGCACGATAGGCATCGTCTGCAAAACCGCTGCCAACACCAGCGCTGGCTTGTACATATAATTTGTGGTTAAATTTAACCAGCTCCTGAACACCGGCAGGCGTAAGCGCTACCCTGTTCTCATTATTCTTAATTTCCTTGGGAACTCCGATAATCATTGGAAATGCGTTTAAAAGAATCGGCACAAATATAGCAGTTGTATCTATATTATTAGTTGCCCAATTGTGAATATGGCCGAGTTTATGATCGAATATTAAAAAATAATTTTTGGAAACTCTTAGCTTCCGCAAACGTTTTAAATATAGCTGCAAGCCCAATTATTTTTTTGGCTTTTAGAATATTCCTCTTTAGCAACAGATGCTAATTGAATATTCTGCCTAAGGGGGCTAATTACCAAATAATATATATTATAAATTGCCATATGCAATAAAGTTCTACTGTAGGCTGTTTTAAAACAGCTTTTTGAATAGCGTTCTTATTTATATATATTTGTTTTAAGCCTACAGAATAGATATACTTACTTTATTTGGTTCTGCACAGTCTTTATTCTCTTGCTCAGAATTAAATTTTGATTTTTTCTCTGTTTTCTTTATTAAATCCTGCTTATGGAGACTATGGGAGCTTATACAGAAATAGAAACAGAAGGTCTTACGATCACTGCTGAAGAGGTTATTGCCGATTACCGTTTAGCCCAGGCCAGCCGGCAGGCAAGCCTGATGGGCCGAAAAGAGGTGTTCATGGGCAAAGCCAAATTTGGCATTTTTGGTGATGGTAAAGAAATTGCGCAAATCGCCATGGCGAAGGCATTTCAGCCAGGCGACTTCCGCAGTGGCTATTACCGGGATCAGACCTTTATGTTTGCCATTGGTGAATTAACCATACAGCAGTATTTTGCCCAGCTTTATGCACATCCGGATATTGAAGCTGATCCTTCTTCCGGTGGCCGTCTGATGAATGGACATTTTGCAACCCGTTTGCTGGATGAAAATGGTGAATGGCGGGAACTGACAAAACTAAAGAACAGCAGCTCCGATATCTCACCAACTGCGGCGCAGATGCCCCGGCTGTTGGGCTTGGCTTATGCTTCCAAACTTTACCGTCAAAATCCAGCGCTGCATCATCTAACCCAATTTTCAGTAAGGGGCAATGAAGTGGCTTTTGGTACCATTGGCAACGCTTCTACATCTGAAGGCATGTTTTTTGAAGCCATCAATGCAGCAGGCGTGCTGCAGGTGCCCATGTTGGTAAGTGTGTGGGATGATGGCTATGGCATTTCCGTGCCACAGGAATATCATACAACGAAAGGAAGTATTTCTGAAGTGCTGGCTGGTTTTCAAAGAACTGAAGACAAAGCTGGCTTTGAAATATTTAAAGTAAAGGGCTGGGATTACCTGGGCCTGATTGAAACCTATCAGAAGGCTGCCCGTCTTTGTCGCGAAGAACATGTGCCTGTGCTGGTGCATGTAGAGGAAATTACACAGCCACAGGGGCATTCTACCAGTGGCTCGCATGAGCGTTATAAATCTAAAGAGCGTCTGGAGTGGGAAGCCGCTCATGACTGTCTGCCCAAAATGCGGGAGTGGATCCTGCAAAATGGCTTTGCTTCTGAGGTGGAGCTGGAGGAGATAGAGAAAGACGCCGTAGAACAAAGCAAGCTTGAAAAAGCAAAAGCCTGGGAAGCATATATTCAGCCCGTTAAAGACGATCAGGCAGCTGCAGAAGCAATTCTTAGAGAGGCTGCTTCATTGCATCCCGAGATTGAAACCATGTTGGCCGAGCTCAAGAAGGTACTGAATCCTGACCGGTTGGATGCTATCAAGGCAGTTAAACGTTCTTTATGGTTACTGCGGACTCAGGATCATCCTGTAAAGGCGCAAATGAAGGCCTGGTTGGAGGAGGTGATGAAGGAGAACCGGGAGCGCTTTAACTCTCACCTGATGAGCGAATCCAACCAGTCTGCATTAAAAGTGCCAGAGGTAGCCGCTGATATTCGGGAAGAGGATCCCATGGTGGATGGAAGAGAAGTACTACGTGCATGCTTCGATGCAATGCTGGAACGGGATCCACGGGTGCTGGCCTTCGGAGAAGATGTTGGTTTTATTGGAGATGTAAACCAGGCATTTGCAGGTTTACAGGCCAAATACGGTGAGCTGCGAGTAACTGATACAGGCATTCGGGAGTGTACCATCATAGGGCAGGGCATAGGAACTGCGCTCCGGGGGTTGCGTCCAATTGCCGAAATTCAATATTTAGATTATATTCTGTATGCCATCCAGATTTTGTCAGATGACCTGGCAAGCCTTCAGTACAGAACAAAGGGTGGCCAAAAGGCACCCGTGATTGTACGTACCCGCGGCCACAGGCTGGAGGGCGTATGGCATAGTGGTTCACCCATTGGCATGTTGCTGCATTCACTGCGTGGCATGCATGTGCTGGTACCACGCAACATGACACAGGCGGCTGGCTTCTACAATACATTGTTAATGGCCGATGAACCAGCAGTAGTAATAGAATGCCTGAATGGTTATCGCCTGAAGGAGCGTGTTCCCCGTAATATTGATGAATTTACCCTGCCGCTCGGGGTGCCGGAAGTACTGCGTACGGGTGATGATGTTACCATCATTACGTATGGGTCTATGTGCCGGGTCATCATGGAGGCAACCCGCCATCTGGAAGAAATGGGCATCAGCTGTGAGGTGATTGACGTGCAAAGTCTGCTGCCTTTTGATGTGCATCACAGCATATTAGAGTCTCTGAAGAAAACTAATAGGGTTATTTTTGCAGATGAAGATGTGCCTGGTGGCGCCACTGCATTTATGATGCAGCAGGTTGTTGAAGCACAGGGAGGCTACTTCTATCTCGACAGCCAGCCTGTAACCATCACCGCTAAAGCCCATCGACCTGCCTATTCATCCGATGGCGATTATTTCTCAAAACCGAACATCGAAACGGTAGTAGAAACAACGTACAAGTTAATGTCAGAGGTAGATCCGGTTCGTTTTCCTGCTTTGTATTGACATCACAATCATAGCCATTTAAACATAAAAAGCTTCCCGAAGGGGAAGCTTTTTATGTTTGTGTTTGATGTACTATAGATTTACCCTTTTTTACTCAGAGGTAGTTTTTATGCCCTCCAGGGTAAATACAGAAGATTCTACCTCATTGCTGATATTGAAGGACTGATCTGCAATTCTGATCTTAACTTTAAGACTATCATCACCAAAAAACGGAACAAGTGTCTGATTGGCAACATTATAGGTGATTGAGCCACTCAGCGGTTTGTTATCTTCTCCGTTGTTTAACCTGAACCTGCCGTTAAGGGTGCCACCGCAAACGGGGTAGTTATATTCTACCAGGTTTAAAGGTGATTCAACGCCATTGGTAACTGTATACAGATCTACAAAGAAGTTGTAATAAAGCAGATTAGGTTCCACGTAAATAGTATCTGTAATTTCATTTTCTCTGATTGAAGGGTAGAATACATTATCTTCAAAATAACCACTGCGGTAATTGGTGCAGTTGTGCGCAGGGAGGGTGTCGTATTGGCCAATCCGGACATATTCACCATTGAACAGGTAAGTTAGAAATGGCTGTTCCTGTTGTGTTACACCTAAATTTCCGTCTCCATCACGAAACGAAACAGTTATTTTAAGTGTATCATAAGGGTTCCGGGGGTCGGTGCTTTCCACAAAGCGAACGTTTTCAAATTCGATAGAAGGTTCAACGGGAAATTCCGGTTCATCGTAGCAGGCAGCCAATCCCGCCAAAAGCAGAAAAAGTAGTGAATATCTCATACAGGGTTTTTGCTATAGAAAGATAACGAAATTTAGCAATATTTGTGTACATGATGCAGCAGAGTGTTTTATCGCTTAAGCAAAGGATATTAAATGTAGGGCCAGATAATTTTGAAGCACTGGCCCTGGAAGTATTTCAGCTGCAGGCTGCAGAGAACAGGATCTACAGAGCGTACCTTGATTTACTTAAATGTAAGCCTGAATCAGTGCAGAAACTTTCTCAGGTCCCTTTTCTTCCCATAGATTTTTTTAAATCACACCGGATTCGCACAGGAACGTGGCAGCCACAAGCTGTATTCGAAAGCAGTGGTACCGGATCAGGTACCAGGAGTAAACATGCAGTGCCTGAGGTTGCCTTTTACCTGCAGGTGTGCAGACAGATCTTTGAAAGCCACTACGGTTCTTTACAGGACTACATTATGCTGGCCCTGCTGCCCTCTTATTTAGAACGTGAGCATTCTTCGCTGGTCCTGATGGCCAGGCATTTTATTGAACTAACCGGGCATGCACTCTCGGGATTTTACCTGCATGATCATGAAAAGCTTATTGCCACCGTTGAAAAAGCCGGAGCAACAGGCAAAAAAGTGCTGTTGCTGGGGGTAAGCTTTGCCTTGCTGGAGCTGGCAGAACAAGGACCCTTCAACTGGCCACAGCTCTTGGTAATGGAAACAGGTGGTATGAAAGGCAGACGGCAGGAGCTAATACGTGAAGAATTACATGCAATCTTATGCAAAGGATTTGGTGTTGCGCAAATCCATAGTGAATATGGAATGACGGAGCTATTGTCACAAGCCTATGCCCAAAAGAACGGGCTATTTGTTGCACCACCCTGGATGCGGGTTTACATCCGTGAAATCAATGATCCTTTCGAACAGTTGGGGGTCGGTAGAACAGGGGGTGTCAATGTGATTGACCTGGCAAACTTTCAAAGCTGTGCCTATATTGAAACAGCAGATTTGGGTATTATGCAACAAAATGGTAGCTTTAACATATTGGGCCGCTTCGACCACGCCGAAGCAAGGGGGTGCAACTTAATGTTGTACAGTTAAAGCTTATTCTGCCGTGGATAGGCTGTTTCAGTTAAAGAAAAAGTTCAACATAGCCTAATAAATTACGTAGAGTTGCTTGGAGTGCCAAGTCCTTCTATTTTTGTTTAGTTAAGTTGTACCAACAAAAAAAGAAATCATGAAACTTAGAGTATTACTGTTTGCTTTGGTATTGTTTGGTATGGGTGCCTGTACACAAAGAACATGCCCTACCTATACAAAGAACGATACACAAAAACAGGAAGTTACAGCGCATAGGATAGCAAAAGTATAACAATAAGGAAATCAGCCCTAAAGGCTGATTTCCGTATACTTAAGCACATCATCCTCTGTTATTTCATCGGCACTCATGATTACCAAACGTTCAACAACGTTTCGTAACTCCCGTATATTTCCGGTCCATTCTCCCTGCTGTAGCCGAGCTAGCGCATTGCTGCTAATTTGTTTGCGGGCATTGCCGTATTCCTGGGCTACATCTTCCAGAAAACGCTCAACGAGAAGAGGTATATCTTCTTTACGGTCTTTAAGCGCCGGTACTTTTATCACAATTACGCTCAAACGGTGATATAAGTCTTCCCGGAATCTGTTTTCAGCGATCATCTGGCGCAGGTCTTTATTGGTAGCAGCCAGGATGCGCACATCTACCTGAATGTCCTTATCACCCCCCACACGGGTAATTCTGTTTTCCTGTAAGGCACGGAGCACCTTTGCCTGTGCAGATAAACTCATGTCTCCGATCTCGTCCAGGAAAAGGGTGCCCCCATGTGCCTGTTCAAATTTCCCAATTCGCTGTTTCACTGCAGAGGTAAATGCGCCTTTTTCATGACCAAAAAGTTCACTTTCTATAAGCTCAGAAGGAATGGCTGCACAGTTAACCTCTACCAGGGGGCCTTTGCTGCGGTTGCTCTTTTCATGCAGGGACCGGGCCACCAGCTCTTTGCCCGTACCATTTGCACCTATGATCATCACGCGCGCATCGGTAGGGGCCACCTTACTAATGGTTTCCTTCACCTGTAGCATGGGCGCAGATTCACCTACCATGTTCCATTTATGGGCAACTTTTTTGCGCAGGGTCTTGGTTTCATGCACCAGCTTTCCTTTATCCAGCGCATTGCGCACAGCCAATAATAAGCGGTTAAGATCCGGTGGTTTCTCTATAAAATCGAAGGCGCCTTTTTTGGTAGCATCCACGGCGGTTTCGATGGTACCATGGGCCGAGATCATGATAAACTGAGATTCTACGCCTGCTTCCATAGCGCGTTCCAGCACCTCCAGGCCATCCATCTTGGGCATTTTAATATCACAAAGCACAACATCGAAATGTTCGCTCATGACTTTTCGCAGCCCTTCCTGTCCATCAGGGGCTTCGTCTACCGCGTAGTTTTCAAATTCAAGGATTTCCCGTAGGGTGGTGCGGATGCTTTTTTCATCATCAATCACTAACAACTTTGCCATAGGCTAAAAATAAAAAAATAAACGCAAGTCTGTAAGCCGGGTTCTGTCTCCCAACATCCGTTGGGATCCTTATCATTTATCTGGCCCCACCGTCACCAGTGGAATCTATCGACCTACCCATCCCTCTTCCCACTGTAAAGCAGGCTTGAGCGAGCAACTCTTGTTGTACCCGGGGGCATAAAAGAGGGACCTATTTGGTCTTTCAACTCCTGAGGTTTACCCTGCCATTCCTGTTGCCAGGAACGCGGTGCGCTCTTACCGCACCTTTTCACCCTTACCCTAAAACAAGTTTAGGGCGGTTTGTTTTCTGTGGCACTGGCTGTAACCTGCTTACTGCAGCAAGTTAACTCACTGCAGTAACAGGCTCCTTCCCGTTAGGAAGCAGGATGCTCTGTGTTGCCCGGACTTTCCTTCCCGTCGGTGGACGGAACGATAAGGCGACTTGCGTTTACTGGTACTAAACAATTTTATGTTCAGTAAAAGTTTGTTTAAAAATTTAAATCTGCAAGGAATACTCCCAGATTAATGTACGTCCATGCCGGTAAGTCTGTATTCCCACTCGTCGGCAGCAGTGGCTACTTCCAGAATGATTTCTTTCAGCAATGATTCAGTAACGTTGTCAAGGTAAGCCGAGGCTTCTACTTTCAGTGAACTGTCGAAGAGGGCAAATTTAGCATGTGTGAATTCTGTGTTTTTACGCAATAATTCCTCTAAATCTACCTCAGGACTGAATTCACATATCTTGGAAGAGAACTCTACACCCTCGCGGCCATATCTTTCATTGACTTTGATCACTCCCAAAACAGTTTGAAAGCGATTTCCATCCAGGGGCACAATGATGACAGACTTGGTTTTGTCGTACTCGGAAAACTGCCCGTTGATCTCTCTGGCAAAGTTTTCCATGAATTCGTTAAACTTCATGATCCTATAATAAGCGGTTTAAGTTTCAGAACTCGATAAACGCAATCTTTGCGCAGACGAAAAAGCCAAATATGCCCTCAACACTAGGCATGTATAGTTTTTATTGTATTTTAACTATTTTAGTCTCACCTGCGTTGCCCCATAACCCCACTTTTCTTTTTGGGCATCTTTAAACCAGACAATGCTGGTTAAAGCCCCAAGCCTGCGATGTATTTCTTTTCTAAGCACACCATTGCCTACGCCATGGATAAAGGTAATCTCCTCCATGCCGGAAGCAATAGCCCGGTCAAGTGTTTTTTCAAATGTCTCCAGCTGCAGTTGTAATATATCTGAAGCAGACATTTCTTTATAATTATCTATGAGCGCTTCGATGTGCAGATCTAGTTCTGCCGGCATTCTTTCTCCCAATGTTGCTTTTTTTTCTTCCTTCGGGTTTTGCAGCCGCTCCTGTATTTCCTGTGCGGCCGCCGCCGGCAGCCTGGTCGCAGGGTTGAGCGGCACCAGATAAGACTTGGAATTTAATACCGGCGTGTCGCGCATGCTTTTAAAGAATGAACTGGCTTTGGGATGTATGCGCTGATGAATAGGTGCCGGCAGGGCTGTTACTGCTTCATAAGGATGAACAAGGAGCCGAACATGCCAGATTGGCCACTGGTCAAACTGCTGCATATCTGCCTGTGAGAACTTATGGGCCTGCCTGCCTTTTAAATGTCCCGAGAGCACGCTGCTATAAGTGCCGTCTTTTTCTTCCAGGATTGAATACAGAATAATATCTTCTGAATTATTGATCAGGTGAATGCTAAGCTGCCGGTCATTCAGCGGTTTAAAAGAAACAAAGTAACCCTCCAGGCCAGCCTGAGATTTTTTTAATGCAGGCGTGGGCAGTGGAGTCTGCGGCTGCACGGTTTCACGTCTGAAATAACTCGCCTCCTCACGGGCCACGGCTACCACTTCACTTTTGAGCACAGGAATATGAAAGCCATCTTCTATTTCTATCTCAATGAGCTTCTGGTCTATGATCCGGGTTACTATACCTTCTTCTTTGCCTCGCAGCATTCTAACTTTATCGCCTACGTTCATGCTTGATCCCTTCAGGGCTTTGTTTAAAAATACACTGGGTGAAAATAAAACTTATTCCGGCTAAACTCTACTGCAGGCATGGGTATATGTATGCCCTCCAGCACAAATAAAAGCAGTCTGACAGCCTTTTTGTTAGTGCGAATGTGTCTTAAATTAAGATCTGGTGCCAGAAAGATTTGTGAATAGGCGTTATAGCCCTGTTGTATATTTTGGATTTCATTGGCATACACCATGCCACTGGCGCCATAACCCAGTGCAATATTAAGCCAGCGTGGTGTGGTTCCTCCTGTAAGCCGGGCTAAATCTGCACTTAACCAGTAGGTCTGCCCGTTATAGTCTTTTAAAAATTGTTCATGGATGCCGCGGCCCAGTAACTGAGGCCTTTTACTGGCCCATTTGCTGGGATGAAAAGAATATTTAGGTGTGAGATATTGATGCTCAAAGAGCAGCTGCTGGCTGCCGAAGAGCAACGCACCGGCAGTATTAGCAATCAGATCGCCACCAGAGGCTCCATAAGCAGCCGAAAAGCCATCCAGGATCTCAATGGGTAACATCCAGGCCAGCCCGGCAACACTTCCCCAAAAGGCAGCTTTCTTTGGGGAAAGCCCTGTCCAGCGATAAGCTTCATAATGCAGGCGGCTAAGGTGATAGGTGCTGTAGGTATGTCCTGCCTTATCTACCTGCTGCCATTCCTTATTATCATTAAAAAAGTGGAAGCGGGTACGAGCTTCGCCTTTATACCATAATTCGTTGAGTCCAAACAGTAATCCTCCATAGGCAACCCCCTCGGCAATTAATATAGTGCGGAGCCGTTTGCTGTGCAGGGAGTCTGCATAGGTTTGTGCCTGCACACCCTGGGCCAGAAAGAGCAGGAGCCAGACGGCAAACAGCTTTTTCAAGTACATGTGTGCATGGCCCTGGAATATTCCCGGGCTTGTATTGCTATTATTGTCAGTATAGTCCAACATCTGCAGGCAAAATTAAAATAATTAGCGTATTTATATGCGGCTATACTTTTTGGCACTTTTTTTGGGTTTTCTTCGTATTAAATGAGCACTTGGCCATGTTTAGGTGAATATTTACATGAGCGGTTTGCGCACATTAAAGTTTTTACCTAAGATACGGTCTTAAAGTTAATAGGCTAAGCCTTTTTAACGTTTTACACATACAAACCGAGTGATCTGAACATATGCTATTCATGAAGAAGTTCTTTTTGTTACTATTGCTGGTCTCTAATCTGTTGGTGCAATGCCAGGCCCGGCACAGCGAATACACCCTTGTTGCTGACACAACTTACCTTTCCTCGAACCCAGAGCTGGAGCAGGAAGGCAGGTTGATCTATGAAGTCCTGAACAGGGCGCACTATCGTAAACTTCCAATCAACGACTCGCTTTCAGAAGTTGTATTAGAAAGTTATTTGACGTCGCTGGATCCCTACAAAGCTTATTTTCTACAAAGCGACATCGATGATTTTCAGCAATACCGTCATCGACTGGATGATGATGCAGAAGCAGGAAATCTCACAGCAGCCTTCGATATATATAATACCTTCCGAACCCGCTTCAATGAACGCAAAGCAGTGATAGATTCACTTACTCAGGTGGATCATGATTTTGCTATCGATGAATATTATGAAGCAGACCGTGAAGAGGCTGCCTGGGCCAAAAACAGGAACGAACTGGATGAGCTGTGGCGCAAAATCATTAAAAGCCAGGCACTGAGTTATAAAATTGCCAGCAAGGAGAATGCTGAAATTAAGACCAA
>JASLAE010000411.1 GCA_030147305.1 Cesiribacter sp. | reverse complement strand
GGGCATGATTTTAAAACCCTGACAGTTTTTGACGAGTACAGCCCGAATTTCCGGGCTATGGTTGATGCAGCAAAACAAGAAGGAATTCGTACGCAAGCCATTCAGCATGGTAGCCTGGCAGTTTCAAATCCCGGCTATAGCTATACTACACAGGATAAAAGATTTGATCCCTGGCCGGATTTAACTTTAGTATGGGGACAATACTGGAAAGATTTTTTTGTTGATTATGCAGCTTATCCCCCAGAACGGATCCAGATTACCGGGCAGATCCGCACAGATATCATTCCTAAACTGCAAAAAACACCGCTGGATGCAGCACTCCTTTTAGGCCCGCCTACTAAAGACAAATTCCTGATCCTGTTTGCCACGCAGCCACAACCCGATGAATCATTAAGGAGGCGTGCAGCTCAGGATATGTTCAGGGTTGCCAAACAGATGCCCGATGCCTGGGTAGTCTTAAAGCCTCATCCGCGTGAAAAAGACATATCTTATTATCAGCAACTGGCTGCTGAAGCAGCATGCACCAACTTCTCAATTCATTATGAAATAGACCTTTTTCTAGCGCTCAGGCTTTGCCATGTGCTGGTGCATTGCTATTCTACCGTGGGCATTGAGGCTGTTTATTTTGGCATGCCTGCCATTATACTGGATTATCTCGATCAGGATTTGCTCCGCTTTGTCGCAGAAGGGGTTGCCCTGCAAGCACTGGATGCTGCGGGTTTACACAACCACCTGCTTACCATAAAGAAGGGCGGATACCACCTGGATGAAAAAAAGAAACAGGCATATATTCATAAATATGCCTGCGCTGTAGATGGTTTGGTGAGTGATCGTACGGCTCAAGCCCTGCTCTCTGCTACGGCCGGGGCTGGCGTATGATCTTTAGGCTTGCGAAAACTCCATACCAGAGCGCCAACCAGTAACACAATCAGCAATATGTTACAGACAAGCATAATGGTATTACCTGTGCTGTAGCTTTCGGGTTGAAAGCGAAACTCAATGGTGTGTTCACCGGCAGGTAATTCCATTGCCCGCAGCACATAATTGGCCTGCAGGATGGTGGCTGGTTGCCCGTTAACTGTTGCTATCCAACCTTCAGGATAATATATTTCACTGAACACTGCCAGGTTATTACCCGTTGATTGTGCCTTGTACACAATATGATTGGGGCTGTATTGTTGAAGGCTTATGGAGCCACTTCCAGAGTAATTGCCCTGCTGCACCGGGAATTTCTGGGTATTGATAACAGCCGTTGTGCGTGTATCAATCTCCTGTAGCATATTGATCTCTTCGTCTGGACTGGTTACATGCTTAACCTCTTTCACCAGCCATGCCGCACCTAATGCTGCAGGGTTTTGAATTACAGCTTCTTTTTGCTGTCCGGCTAGCAGGTAACGTGTATCCAGCATGTTAAGCGCATCAGCCTCCTCAAAATTGGGAGTCCCCTGCTGCAGCGAACTTATCAGCATTTCTAGTTCAGGCTGTAACACCTGGTCAATTAAATCCTGGTAACGGCGAAGCTTGGCGCCATGATACCCGCCAACAGATCGATGAAAATAGCTGGTGCGGCCGTCCTGAAAAGGGTTCATCAGATTAAGTACCCGGTAGTGGGGGTCTTTATCTTCCAGTACAGCCTGGTTTGCAGCGGTTTCTGCAAAGAATTGCTGTCTTGGGTTACGGTTATAGTTTCTTTCATTAAAATAGCGGGCATCCACTGCCCAGAGATCTATCAGGAGCAGTAGTCCGATCAGTCCGGCACCCAGTAATATATTTAATTTTTTGAGCCAAATAAAATAGCAAACAGCTGCAGCCAGCGCAATGAAAATAAGCGAACGAAAAGCATCTGCCCGAACGAGCGCCTCACGCTGATCACGTATAGCTGATAATATCCAGTCCGGATATCCTGCAAGTTGTGTGTCCACAATGCCCGTATAACTACGCATTCCGGCAAATAAGGCTATAATTAGCGCCAGACCACCCGTTACACCAGCTGCAATAAAAAGAGCTTTGCGGGCTCTGGGCGTACCTGCTTCGCGCCAAAAATACTCCAAGCCCATAAATGCCAGAAAGGGGATGGTCACTAGCGCGATGGAAATAGCCATAGTAACTGCCCGAAATTTGTTGTAGCCGGGCAGGTAGTCGAAAAGGAAGAAATTGATCGAAGAAAAGTTTTTACCCCAGGATAAAACCAGGGAAAGCACCGTAGCAGCCAGCAACCAGTACCTGTATTCTGCAGGTACTAACAGCAGCCCCAGCACGAAAAGAAAACAGATGATGGCACCTACATAAATAGGACCTGAGGTAAAGGGCTGATCTCCGAAATAAGTAGGTACCTGTTCCAGAAACTGATTGACCTGAGCAGCCGGTACGCCCTGCCGTTCCAGGGTTTCGCCCAGTTCACTATCCCTGTCAATGGCCTCGGTAGAGGCACCACCATAGAAATAAGGCACCAACAGCGTAAGAGATTCTGATTTACCGCTGCTCCAGTTGAAGGCATATTCTCTGTCTAAACCAGTGCTTTCATTTGTTGCTGCAGCTTCTGCTGTTAACTCTGATGCACCCCGGATTGAGTATTTTCCATACTGATAGGTGTTGTACAAGCGACCCCAGTTGCATCCCACTGCTAACAGGGCAGCCGCTGACAACAGCAGTATATTCTTTAAAAAGTCTGGGATTAAATTCCTTTTGATGGCGAAAATAAGCCATACCAGCCCAAGGAGTACTAAAATAAGAAACAGGTAATAGGTAATTTGCAAGTGTCCAGCCCGCAAATGCAAGGCCAGCCCAAGTGCTGTTAACACAAAACCCCAGATGCGTCTGTCTCTGAATACAAGGAGTACGCCGGCAATTACAAGTGGCATATTGGCCATTGCCAGTACTTTAGCATTATGCCCAGCCTCAATGCTTATCAATAAAAAGGTTGATAACCCATAGGCCAATCCCCCTGCAATGGCCAGCCATGGTCTTACACCTGCACACACGAGCAGAATATAAAAGCATAACATTGCAGCAAAGGTAAGATTGGCTGGGTGGGTGAGACCCAGGTATAAAATTTTAAGGAAATAAGTTAAAAGGTCGCCCGAATATTCTACTGAAAGCAGATAAGCAGGCATGCCACTGAACATGCTATTGGTCCACAGCGGTTCCTCACCGGTAGTTTGTCT
>JASLAE010000396.1 GCA_030147305.1 Cesiribacter sp. | reverse complement strand
CACGACCAGCTCCTGCTGAATCCCCCAGGACCGGAAGGTAGCAAGGGTAGGTGGTTGTAGCGGTGCGATGTTCGATTTGCCTTTTTCTTTTTACAGGGTTTTAGCATTTTTTCTTTAGCTTTACAGCAAACCCTAATTCTCATGAAATTTTTTATTGATACTGCCAACCTAAACGAAATTCGCGAAGCTTACGATCTTGGTGTACTGGATGGTGTAACCACCAACCCTTCCCTGATGGCCAAAGAAGGCATCCGTGGGGACGAAAATGTGCGCAACCACTACAAAGCCATCTGCGACATTGTAGACAATAATGTAAGCGCAGAAGTGATTGCCATTACTTTCGATGAGATCATGCGCGAAGGCCGCGAACTGGCCAAAATAGATGATAAAATTGTTGTAAAGGTGCCCATGATCCGCGAAGGCATCAAAGCGCTGAAAGCATTTTCTGCTGAAGGGATCCGCACCAACTGCACACTTGTATTTTCTGCCGGACAAGCCATTTTAGCGGCTAAAGCAGGTGCTTCTTATGTATCACCTTTTATTGGCCGCCTCGACGATGTGTCTACAGATGGCATGGCGCTGATCGAGCAGATTGTACAGATCTACCAAAATTACGGCTTTGCCACTGAAGTACTCGCTGCATCTGTGCGTCACTCCATGCACCTGATTCAGTGTGCCGAAGTAGGAGCCGATGTAGTAACCTGCCCCCTGAACGTGATCACCGGCTTGTTGAACCACCCGCTTACTACCTCGGGGCTGGAGAAATTCCTGGCCGACCACAAAAAAGTTAACGCTTAAAAAATACCAGGTATATAGGGTATCGACAGCTACTGAGGCATATTGCTTCGAGCAGATAGCTCCATGTACCTAACACAATAAACGGAATACTAAAAAGGCTGCCTTTTTTTGCAAGGGCAGCCTTTTTATATTTGTGGATATGTACATTATTAAAGTAAAGGGCAAAGCCAAAATACCGGATTACATTCAGCTCCGTGACGATAACTTTGTGCTGATTGCCTATTTTCGCGCCGACCGACCCCTTGACAAGCTGGAAAAGTGGGGACTTGCCGGCAAAGAAGAGCAGCTCAGGGAGATCATCAGCAAACTTCCCTTTGGAAAACTGCAGAAATTAGAATTTTAATCTACTACTCACCCGCTCTTATGACTTTTGCTCAGGATTCGGTAGTTCGTGTAAAGCAAGCCTCCATCTATCAGGGCGAGTACCAGGTACTGCGCGATGTTTCTTTTACAATCAATAAAGGTGAGTTTGTATACCTGATTGGCCGTACGGGCAGTGGTAAAACTTCTCTTTTAAAGGTGCTCTATGGTGACTTACCACTACCAATTGGTGAAGCCTATGTGGCAGGCTATCAGGTAGAAAAGATCAGAAACAAAGATATTCCCTATCTGCGCCGCAAGCTGGGTATTATCTTTCAGGATTTTCAGCTTTTCTATGACCGCACGGTTACAGAGAACCTGTTCTTTGTGATGCGTGCTACTGGCTGGAGCGAAAAGGGAAAAATGAAACGCCGCCTTTCGGAGGTACTTATGCAGGTGGGCCTCGACTCTGCGGCCAATAAAATGCCTCACCAGCTAAGCGGTGGTGAACAGCAGCGCATTGTAATCGCCAGAGCACTTATCAACGAACCGGTTATTCTTGTGGCTGACGAACCAACGGGCAACCTGGATCCTGATGTTGCTGAAGGAATTTTCCAGCTTTTCCAGGAGATTAACAACAGTGGAACCGCTGTGCTAATGGCCACTCACAACCACCGGCTGCTCAGCGACCATCCTGGCCGTGTCCTGAAATGCGAAAAAGGTAAGGTGCTGGATTCGGTCCATGATGTCTTTAGCTTCAGGGGCGAGTTTTAAGTTAACCTACCCAATGAATATTATCCAATAAAAAGCGCCTGCAGTAGATGCAGGCGCTTTTTATTGGACTTCTGTTATGCTTTCTTATTTTCTGGCCTGGGGGCTTTTCTTTAAAAGTAGTTTCTGCTGAGAAAATTGGTAAGCAGCATCCAGAAAAGCCACCATATCTTTCCAATCTTCTTTTACAACATCAGCTTTCAGGTAAGTCTTTTTAGTTGTAATGATCAACTTATCCCCTTCCTGTGAAACTGTACTGGTAAATACACCAGCCCCATTCTGCACATTTGCTTTTAATCGCTCTACACCTTCCAGAACATAACCACTGGGAATCTGCAGCTCAATCTGGTTTTCGAACTCCCGGGCATACTCCAGCTGAATGTTGTGCACCCGATCCAGTTCTTTCTCTTCAATAGCCATTTGGCCACCAATAAGTTTGCCTATTTCTAACAGATAGTTAGGCCCTGCTCGTTGGATCAGGTCTTTCATGACAAAGGAATCCTGGTATTCAACCACAGGCGCATCCTGCCAAATGCCTGCCTCCAGCAGTTTAACATCGGTAAGACTAATGTTTTTGGTTGAGAATTCAGATTGCAAAGATGCTTCATAGTCTTTCTGAAGCCTCTCCTGCTGCTCCTGAATAAGCTGTGCCTTTTTCTCCGGCATTTTACGCCTTTCTGCGCCACTCATCAGGTACCCGTTGGTTTTGCAGAAGTTCTGCAGGTCTACTTCCAGGTTATGCTTTTTGCTTGCATCCAGGTAAGTGTAACCTGTTACTAATTGCTGTTGAGTGCCTATTTTGCGCTGCCCATACACTGCCGTAGTACGTTCAATACGCAGCGCAGGCTCGGCTTCCATTTCTATCTGAATCTTTGCAATTTCCTGTTCTCTGTTCTGTGAACTACCGGATATCGGCAGGCTAATGTCTTTTACAGTTCTTTTCTTCCTTGCCTCCAGCATATTTACTGCATAGGCTGGCATACCTTCTATTTCAGCATCCAACTCATTTGGATTGTTATAAAAGGTAAAGTTATTGAAGAACATACGCTTGCCGTCCTTGTCATTAACAGCCACCAACATCCGCATATCATCTTTAAAAAGAAGTTTCTTAATCTGAAATCCGGAATTGCGCTGGGTTGTGAACAAGATTTCGTGGTTTATCTTTTTACTTTTGAGATAATTAGAGAATACGCTCACAAAATAATTTTCATTGATCCTGCTCCACATCTCTCTGTTTTGCATCAAACCATATTCATAGGAAGCAGCCATATTGTTATTCCTAAGGAAGTAATAAGCTGCCTGGGCCAACACTACAGGATCTTTCTCCTTTTTATAATGTTTGTTCATGTAGGCATGGGTTGCCTTCAGGTCCAGAATAGAGGCCTGTGTTCTGTAGTACACCAGCCTCTCTGCAAAATCATTGAGCTTATCCTTACCAATGGTTTTGGCCATTTGCTCGGTGTCGTTTGGAAACGAATTGAATGGTATCCCCTTCTTTTTACCAATAAAATAGGTTTGAAATTTAAAGAAAGGCATGTTTTGGTAATCGTAGGTCCAGCGTTCGGACTTATACTTGGCACGGTTACGGTCAATTAGCTGATAATGTGTGAAGTTTCTGTCCTGGCTGGCCATCTTAAACTCAGGCGCGCCATTGTAAGAACCGGCATTGATGGTACACTTACGGTTCAGTAAAATATTATATTCCTGGTGGACAATAGGAAATCGACCAGACAGCAGGAAATCGAAGGCCGGCGACTCGAAGTAATGCTGCACCATGCGCGGCACATCCAGGCGGTAATAATAATCGATGATATCGCCAGGCTCCAGGGTTGGTATGGCCAGCTTATGTTTTTCGTAGCGGCTGGAATTGCTTTGCAGTTCCATTTTTACCAGGTCCGTCTCCTTTAATTCTGTGATCTGCCCATTCTTCTTCTCTATGCGGGCGCCAAAGAAAAACTTGGAATCCAGGTTTGGCCCCAGTACCACCAGCCCATCATAATCCGAACGGGGTACCTCAAACTGCAGCTCGGAATATTCTTTAACTCCATCGTTATTCAATACCTTTATCCGCATATGCATGGTAAAGGTTTCGTCAAGCACCAGCATAATGCTGCGCTTCTGAATCTCGTAATCGATTTTTTTGGCAAGGATTACCACATCTTCAGTTTCCCATTCTGCCGGCACACTGGTAGCAGAAAATTCCTGATCTTGCTGAGACCAGATCTTGTTACGTATCGCCTGCTTCTCTTTATCATTCTGGGCAAAAGCCAGGCTACAGAGCAGGAGCAGCATGGCCAGCAAACTAATTTTTCTCATTAGTAGGGATGACTATTTTTTAGATAAAATGATTTGATCGTTTGACTGCTTTTGCGCTGATTTCAGCGCTTCATTCCATTGTAGAAAAGAAGCTTTTGACACCGCCCCTTTGGGAATATGAATGAGCTTTCTGAATATTATTTCATCCTTTTCTACTTTATAGGAATAGTTGAAAGTAAATTCATCAGTATTGATCCTCAGCTCGTCGGGTTTGTGAGACACATAATACCCAGCCGGAATCTTGAGCCGTACCTCTACCGATTGATGGATCTTTTCCTTGAAGTCCAGTTTGCTGATCCGGTCTTCTTCCAGGTTCAGGTGCACAAAATCCGGAGAAATGTCTGGCTGAAAGTAATACTCTCCTTCATATTCAGTAAGGTTTTTACTGAGGGTAAGGTCAAAATCCACTTTAAAAGGCTTTTCCCTTTCAGAAAGCGAGCTATATGCCAGGGACTGAACCGTCAGGTCTTTGGAGGCACCTACAAGCGATCGCTTCAGCAGTTCCTCGGTTGCTTCGTTGCGTACGTTATTGCAGGTATAGAGAATAGATGTTCTCATTTCACCACTCACCTGTACCACACCTTTGCCTTTTAGCACTCCATTGGCAATGGCCAGCTTATAGACTTTTTCCCGCTTATTACGTTCCGGCCCCAGTACCGGCACTTTGTGAATTATGTAATTTTGCTTGTTCTCAATAAGTAGTTCTTTTCCCTGTATGCGTTCGGCGTGGTCTTTCACACTTATAAACTTCTCAGTAGCATCCAAAATAAGCGTATCGCCATCTACAAAGGCCACACAGATCATGTGATTGTCTACAGCCAGGGAGGGTGTCTTGTAAGTATAGATGAGATTATTGGTACCAATCCAGGCAAGCCGTGCATCGAAACCAGCCAGGAGCAGCATTTCTTTTGTAAGATTTGCCATGCCCTTACAGTCGCCATAACGATCTGTAAATACCTTCTGGCAGGTCTCTGGCTTGAAACCCGCAATGCCTTCTTCAAAAGCTATGTACCGGATATTGTCCTGTACCCAATGATATATGGCCCTGATCTGATCCAGCTTCGCTGGCTTGTCTTTTATCAATTCAGCAACCAGGGGAGCCATTACAGATGGTTTGTTATCAACAACTTTGGTAAGTCCTGAATACCAGTTGTACAGATCCTGGGTACTGTTCATATAACTGACCTGCTGCCCCCCCTGTTCGTATGCCCGCACAATGGGAATAATATGCGGATAGGTGGCAGATTTGCTGGAGAGAAAGGCGCCATTTTCATAACCTGCCAGATTTGAAGCACTGTAGCGTACTATTTTTAATTTTTTTCTGGCATCTGTCGCTTCATGTTTCTTTACACCAAAACTTTCCAGATGGTATTCCTCCAGATCCAGGTTTAGCCATTCCGGTATATGGAACTCGACCGTACGTTGTAGTGCCTTATAGGTAAAAGGCAGGTACACACTGGTAAAGTAACGCATGTTCAGAAACTCTTTGCTGGCACTAAAGCTGGCTGTTTCTCCTTTTGCATCCAGGGTCAGGCGATAAACGCAGAGCTTTGTATCGGAATAAAAGATTTCACCATCTTCGTAATTACCACATACCTTTTCTGTAAATGTTCTGCGGTTACGGGCGTCCAGAATGGTTGCTGCAGATAGTGAAGAGCTTTCGTCATAAAATGCCGGAACAATTACTTCGGCATTTGAATACAGCGACTCAAAAACCATGTATACCGATTCGGTCACCTGGGGTTCTTTCGTCTTCTTGTTCAGGGTAAAAGTATAAACGGTCTTGTACTCCCGCAGAACAACCTTATTGTCCTGACTTGCAAACGTATGGAAAAATGAAAAAGTGAGTAAAAACAGCAAAGCTATCCGGCTGGAGAATAGTATTTTTTTAGTGGTAAGTATGCTGATCATGCGCACAGGTGGCTTTAAATGAAACGGTCTGGGTACTTTATTTCAAATAAAACCAAATAATAGAAAATGCCTAATGTTGCGGCATCAGGCATTTAATATTCGCTGTAAGAAATGAATGTATGATGGCGGTATATCAGCCCTGATGAAGTCCTTTTTCTTTGGCTAATTCCTGCATGAGCTGCCAGGCAGCTTCTTTTTGGTTGGGAATTTTACCTTCCAGAATAGCTTCTTTTATGGCGTCTTTAATTTCGCCGACAACTCTGGAGGGTTGTAGCTGGTAGGTTTCCATAATTTCCTCACCGGTTACGGGAGGCTGAAAATTGCGCACCTGGTCTTTTTCTTCTACCTCCAGAAGCTTTTGTTCCACCTTATCGAAATTGCGCAGATAACGTTTTACCCGCACATCGTCTTTAGAGGTGATGTCGGCGCGGCAGAGCTTCATAAGTGGCTCCAGATCTTCACCGGCATCATAGAGCAGCCTGCGAATGGCAGAGTCTGTGACAACATCTTTTACCAGGGCAATGGGGCGCAGGTGCAACCGTACCAGCTTCTGCACAAACTTCATTTTATGGTCCATGGGCAGCTTTAGGCGCCGAAAAATATGCGGTACCATGCGGGCGCCCCTGTCTTCATGCCCATGGAAGGTCCAGCCTACGCGCGGATCGAAACGCTTGGTAGGAGGTTTGGCAATATCATGTAAAATGGCACCCCAGCGCAGCCATAGATCATCCGACATCTCGGCCACATTGTCCAGCACCTGCAGGGTATGATAAAAGTTGTCTTTATGCGACTGTCCATCCCGAGTTTCTACGCCATGCAGGGCAATCATCTCCGGGAAAAACTGATGCAGCAGCTTGCTGTGAAACAGTAGTTTGAACCCATAGGATGGCTTTGGAGAAAGAATGATCTTGTTCAGCTCATCGATGATCCGTTCTGCGGAAATGATCTGGAGCCGGTCTGCCTGTTGTATGATAGCATCAAAGGTATCGGGTGCGATGTCGAAGCCAAGCTGGGCGGCAAAGCGAATCGCCCGCATCATGCGCAGGGGATCATCTGAAAAAGTAATATGTGGATCCAGGGGCGTGCGTATAAGCTTGCGCCGCATGTCTTTTACACCATCAAAAGGGTCGAGCAGCTCTCCCCTATTCTCAGGGTTAAGGCTAATGGCCAGTGCATTGATGGTGAAATCACGCCGGTTCTGATCGTCTTCCAGTGTACCATCTTCTACCACAGGCTTGCGGCTATCCCGGTTGTATGATTCGCGGCGGGCACCTACAAACTCTACCTCCCACTCGCCCAGGCGCAGCATGGCTGTGCCGAAATTCTTGAATACGTTTACCCCAACCCTCGCCTCTTTACCAACCTTTTCTGCCAGGGTTATACCACTACCCACACAAACAATATCGATATCTTTAGAAGGGCGCTTCAGCAGATAATCCCGTACAAAACCACCAATCACATAGGCAGGCACCTGCAGCTGTTGAGCAGCTTTACTGATCTTATCAAATACTTCATGCTCCTCCAGCAGTTCTCGACAGTTCATCTAGTTGTTATCAGTATTTTAAAAACTTTATATC
>JASLAE010000326.1 GCA_030147305.1 Cesiribacter sp. | reverse complement strand
CAAAGGTAAAGCCTTTTCCCTTATCTGCAAGAACTTCTCCAAAAGATTTTTAAAAGTTTCTCCTCCTGCTCTTCCTGCTCAATCCCCATTCTTTAAACTTCTTCTCGAAGATGCTTCGCTTCTTCTAAGGGACTAAGGGACTTCTTATGCAGGGCCGCAAGAGTCTTAACCACTCTTAAGCCCCCTAAAGTTCCAGCTCAACCAAAAGTTTTTTAAACGCTTCTTCTAAGCTTTTAATCTCCTTAAGGCTCTTTTTCTTTAGACTTAAGCAGCGTCTTGTATAGACTTCAATGGACTTTCAAACTTCCTGCTCCTGCATCCTTTTGATCCGGAGCGCTTATCCATAACTCAATTCCAAAGAGCCTTAGTTCCAGCCTACAGTAGTTTTTCTTTAAGCTTTTTTTAACCTTGCTAAAAGCTTTCTACATCCCTTTCTATTTGACCTTTCTATAAGCGCTGCCTACTACCTTTTAGAAGCACTATCCATTTCTAAAAGCTCTACCTTTAAGTATAGGGCAGTACCTTTAAGATAGGGCAGCAAGATTTTTAACCATTATACCCTGCCTTCAGGTTCCAAAGACGCTGAGAATTTTAAAGTCTTTCTGCAAGCTTTTTAAAAGGCCTGCTCAATGCTTTCTCTCCAGGCTTCAGTTGCGCTCAAAAGCTAGGGCAAACCACCAAATGCTGTCAAAGCTGTCAATCTCCACTACTCCCCTGCGCCTTCTGCGACCGGGGAATACAAAGGTAAGGGCCCCTGCTCCTCTTTTCCAACTACTCCTCCGCCTATTTATTTTTTTTACCACTACCTCTAATACTTGCTTTTTTGCCTTACTATATTTTCAAAGAAACATCTTTGGATTTCTTATGCCTATGCAAACAGGTCTATGCTGATTTTGCGTTTAAGAGCAGAAAAAAAGACTAGAATATTATTTTCGTATTTTCACGCAGCTAATCAAACATCACTATTTTTTTATGAAGAAGAGGATACTACTTGTATTAATGACCTTTTGGCTGAGTCCCGCACTTTGGGCTGCTGAGGGTATGTGGCTCCCCCTTATGCTTAAGGCACTGCAGGACGATATGCAGGCGCAGGGAATGAAACTCACTGCTGAAGACATTTATAGTGTAAATCAAAGCAGCTTAAAAGATGCCATTGTTTCTTTTGGTGGTTTTTGCACGGGTGAATTGATTTCTGCAGAAGGCCTCATTCTTACCAATCACCATTGTGGTTATGGTGCTATTCAGGATCACAGCTCGGTACAGGACGACCTGTTAACCGATGGTTTCTGGGCCATGAACCGCGAGATGGAGAAACCTAATGCAGGTTTGTTTGTCACCTTTATTGTTCGCATGGAGGATGTAAGTGAGCAGGTTCTGAAGGGCATAGACCCCGCCCTGGCAGAAGCTGAGCGTGAAAAGCTGGTGGCAGATCGGATCAAGCAAGTATCTGAGGCGGCAACAGCAGGCACACATTATAGCGCCATCATCAAACCCTTCTTTTATGGTAATGAATACTATATGTTTATTACTGAAACTTATGATGATGTACGACTGGTAGGTGCCCCGCCTTCTTCCATTGGTAAATTTGGTGGCGATACCGATAACTGGATGTGGCCTCGCCATACGGGCGACTTTTCCCTTTTTAGAGTTTATGCAGGTCCTGATGGTAAACCGGCAAAATATGCTCCCGGGAATGTACCGCTGAAGCCTAAACACCACCTGCCGGTTTCGCTGGAAGGTGTACAGGAGGGTGATTTCACCATGGTATTTGGGTTTCCTGGCCGTACCGAACAGTACCTTACCTCGCATGCTGTAGCGCTGCTGATGGAGCAAACCAATCCGCACCGGATCAATATCCGTGATAAGCGCCTGGAGATTATGGACCGCCACATGAAAGCAAGCGATACGGTTCGCATTCAATATGCCAGCAAATATGCCAGCGTAGCAAATTACTGGAAAAAGTGGATTGGTGAGAACCGCGGCCTGAAGCAGCTGAATGCTCTGGCAGATAAACAAGCACTGGAAGAGCAATTTCTAAACTGGGTACAGCAAAGTCCGGATAGAAAGGATTTGTATGGCGAATTAATGCCCCGCTTTGCAGAATTGTATGAGCAGCAGGAAAAAGTAGGGCTTGCCAATACCTATAGACAAGAAGCCTTATATGGTATTGAGCTGATCAGGCTTGCCGCTACTTTTGCACCATTTGCAAGCGGTAGTTTACCGGCAGAAGATTTTACAGGCAACCGCGATAAGTTTTCTGCAGCGCTGGAGCGCCACTTTAAGAATTACGATGTGGCGACCGACAAAGAGCTCTTTGTAAACATGCTGCTGCTCTACAAGCAAAATGTGCCGGTGCAGCAGCAGCCAGAGGTAATCCAAAAGCTGGCGGCTACAGAAGCTGCCCTGCAGAAATATGCTGACGAGGTATACAGCCGTTCCGTACTAAGCTCACTCCCAAAAATGCAGGAGCTGCTGGCTACCTATAAGCCCGGGGCAACCTCTAAAAATCTTGCAAAAGACCCGGGCTTTGTGTTCTTCAATGCTGTAAAAGACATCTATGAAAAAGAAGTGGCACCCGTGTATGCACAAACAAACCCGGAACTGGAATTGCTCTACCGCCGCTATGTAGCTGGTCTGCGCCAAATGCAGCAAGACAAACTCTTTTATCCCGATGCCAACAGTACCCTGCGGGTTGCTTATGGCATTGTAGATGGCTATGTACCGCAGGATGGTGTTCGCTATCGTTTTTATACAACACTGGATGGCATTATGCAGAAAGAGGACTCAACAAATGAAGAGTTTATTGTACCGCAGCGCCTGAAAGAAATCTATCAGACCAAAGACTATGGTCCTTATGGAGAAGAAACATATATGCCGGTTTGCTTTGTAGCCTCAAACCATACTACGGGAGGTAATTCCGGAAGCCCGGTAATTGATGCAGAAGGCCGTTTGATTGGTCTGAACTTTGACCGCAGCTGGGAAAGCACCATGAGCGACATTAAGTACAGCCCCGAAATTTGCCGCAACATTGCCGTAGACATCCGCTATGTGCTGTTGATCATTGATAAATTTGCAGGTGCCACACACCTGGTAGAAGAAATGACATTGGTAGCAGGAACAGAAAAAGAAAAGGCAGATTCCAAGGCAGAAACTGTGGAAATGGACTGAGAAATGCCCCTCAGGCCAGGATCATAATCAAATCCCTCCTGTATTCGGGAGGGATTTTTAATTTTCTGGCGATGTACTATATTATATAGCAATAGTAAAAGCAATCTATGAAAGCAGCTGTGCCCGCTTTAAGTACCCATCGCTTATCACTTAAACCTTTTAAACCTGAAGATGTGGGTGAAGTATATAAAGGACTCTCCCATCCCGAGGTGATTCGCTACTATGGGGTAAATTATAAAACCCTGGAGGAGACAGAAAAACAAATGCAATGGTTCAGGGAGCTGGAAAATAGTGGCACCGGTAGCTGGTGGGCATTATGGCTGACCAATACTGCTTCTTTTATTGGGGCAGCAGGATTTTATAACCTGAGCGGGGAGCATAAAAAGGCAGAGCTGGGTTTCTGGCTGTTGCCCGACTATTGGGGCAAAGGCTTTATTACCGAAGCGCTGGAGGCGATTATTCCCTACGCCTTTGGGCACTTGCAGCTGCACCGCATCGAAGCTTATGTAGAAACCGAAAATAGTGGTAGCTGCCGTGCGCTGCTCAAACAGCAGTTCCGCCTGGAAGGAACTATGCAGGATTGCGAGATTAAGAACGGACGCTTCATCAGCCTGCATGTGTTTGCAAAACTTTCCGGAGCAGAAAAAGCAGTTAATTAAAGCAACAGGCACTTTCTTTTTCTATTTATCAAATCTTTCTTTTAGATTGGCAGATAAAATATATTCTTCCTGAAAGCAGCCAAAGCAAATATAGATGAACCTCAGCTGATCGCCCGCCTGAAAACACAGGACAGGGAAGCTTTAGGCTATCTGTATGACAATTACTCGGCTGCGCTGTATGGTGTGGTATTGCGCATTGTAAAGAAAGAAGACATTGCAGAGGAAGTATTGCAGGATGTCTTTATGAAAATATGGAACAGCATTGGCCAATATGATGCTTCGAAGGGCAGGCTGTTTACCTGGATGTTTAATGTAGCCCGCAACCTTTCTATTGATAAGCTGCGGAGTAAAGAGATAAAGCGAGATTTGAAAACCGATGCAGTCTCTGACAACGTACATAGCATTGATCGCCGGCACCACGATCTGCAAAAGGTTGACACCATTGGCATAGAAAAACTCCTAGACACCCTACAGAAGGAACAGCAGTTGGTTATTAAATTGTTGTACCTGCAGGGGTATACCCAATCGGAAGTAGCAGAGGAATATGGAATTCCTTTGGGTACGGTAAAAACGCGCCACCGGCTGGCCATGATTCAATTAAGAAAACTTGTGGGGAATTAGTGGATATACAAGCCTATATATCATCTGGTATACTTGAATCTTACGTGCTGGGAGAAGTATCTTCTGCCGAAGCACGTGAGGTAGAGGATATAGCTGCACGCTATCCGGAAGTGGGTCTTGAGCTTAAACTCATTGAGGAAACACTGATGGGATTAGCGGAAGCTGCTGCTGTGGAGCCTCGTCCAGAACTAAAAGCATCTATACTCGATAGGGTGGCTCCGGGTGTAACTTCCGCTACACCTGTTTCTACCAGTTCTACAACACAGGCAGCTGTACCACCAGCTCAAGAAGCATCTGCACGTTCGCTGCACACCAATGTTCCGCCAAAAACACAGGCACCGCCGCAACGCTGGCTAATGGCTGCGAGCGTGGGCATTGCCCTTATCTCTTCGCTTGCAGCCATGTACTTCTGGAGCCGCTGGCAACAAACCGAAGAACAGCTGGCCACACTGGCTGCACAAAATACTGTTTTGGCACAAAATGTCTCTACGCTGGAAAACAGGGCAGAAGGCATGCAACAGTCATTGGCTATATTAACCAACCCAACTTATCAGGCAGTAACCATGAAAGGCCTGAGCCCTGCACCAGATGCCCTGGCCGTTGTGTACTGGAACCCGGCTACAGAGGAGGTATACCTGAATGCAGGCAGCCTGCCTACGGCACCAACTGGCAAACAATACCAGTTATGGGCAATTGTAGACGGAAAACCTGTAGATGCAGGTGTATTTGAAACCACCGATCAGCAACTGCAGAAAATGAAACAAATTGATAATGCCAGTGCTTTTGCCGTGACCCTCGAACCGGATGGCGGTAGCCCAACCCCAACCATGGAACTAATGTATGTAATGGGTGAAGCTTCTTAAGCATCAAATAAATCATTTCAAAAAAAGCCTGGCTGCACGTCAGGCTTTTTTGTTTTCCGATACGGCTGCTGACAATCCCTGCCTTCTTAAAAACCAATCTTCCAAACTGCTACGTACCTACTGGAAATAAAACTAAAAAGCACCGCCTGTTGGCGATGCTTCTCCTTAGTTTTTAGTGATTGCTAAAATATGTTTTGCTGTTCAATGATAAACTTAAGCTGTATTATCTCCTCTGATATCCGTTTTAAAGGCTGCCGCTGTTAGTGGCAGCTTTTATTTAGGTACGAGGTAGTTTAGATAAATAATCAAACAGTAACAGGTTTAGATGAAAATGATTTCCTGCAGCAGTCCTTCGCCATATTCGCGGCTAATGATCTCCAGAATTTTCTTTTTGCTGTTATTTAGCTCGTGCTTCAGTGGTGCAGAGGTAAGTTCAACAAACAATACCTTGTCCCGCACAAATAATTTCCGGGTGCGCTTGGCTATAGGGGCGCCCATGAGCCTTTCCCATGATGCTATAAGACTGGCTTCATCGAAACGGGCTTTGATATTATAGGTCTGCAACAAATCCTGCATGGCTTCGCCAATGCTGTATGTGTTGGCACTTCTGTTTTTGCGGTTGTAGTTAGAGGAGGCACTCATATAAGCAAAGATAGTAAACGGTAAAGCCGCATCAAGCTAATTGTACGATTACTATTATAGTTTACTGTCCAGACCGCTACTGGTTTTAAAAAGCCCCGCAATTGGCGGGGCCTGGCCTAACAGTGTTAGATAAAACTTTAGTACGATGATCTTTTCACCGGATTATTTACCGGCGGCACCGTCTGCAGATAGGCATATATAGCCTTAGCCTCATGATCGGTTAGTTGTGGATAAGGCACCATGGGATAACGTAAGGCCGGTTCGCCATCTATCATGCCCCATTTTACAGCTTTTACAAACTGTTCTTCAGTCCAGTTGCCAATACCTGTTTCCTTGTCAGGTGTCAGGTTTAAGGTAACCATTTCTTTTCCATGCAAATCATTCATTTTATTACCGCCGGCTAAGAAAAGGTAGCTGTTCTCTGGTGTCATCATATCCATTTTGGTAAAGTCTCCGGAATGGCAGGTCCAGCAATCCAGGTTAATGGTCAGGTACCGGCCAAAGGCCACCATGTCTGTAGTATCGGGAATTACGATAGGCTTGGTTGGCATGGGCAGTGGTTTGAAAGCAACAGTAGTCAGGAACTTTGTCATGAACGAAGGCTCACTGGGTATCGAGGCTACATCTGAAGGTTGTACCCATGCATCATCAGAGCGCAGAAAGGCCACGATGGAGGCAATGTCTTCATCAGACATGTGCGGCAATTTTGCCATATAAGGTGGCGCATAGCTACCATCACGCTTGATCCCTGTGCGCAAAAGGTAAATTATTTCGCCATCGGTCCATTCGCCTATACCATGCTCTTTATCCTTTGTAATGTTAGGAGAGTGAATTTCGCCGAACACAGGAGGGGCATCTACCATATGTTTGCCTGTAAGCATTTTGGTTTCGGAGTTCATGTGGCAATTGGCACAAAGCATAGAAACCAGCTTTTTTCCACGCATCACCCGCTCTGGGTGTACCTCTACAGTTTGCTGCAGGGTAGGTTTGTCATAAGTAGGAATGCCGCGCCACTGAATGAAGAGTGCAGCGCCTGCCATAAGCAGAACCACAACGCCCAATGTCGCGAGCACATAACGTAATGCTTTTTTCATGATAGGATAGTTAAGGGTGGGGTTAAGAACAACTAAAAAAGAGATCTGCCGGCTCCACAGCCGTTGAGCAGGAGCTGAAGATCTCTTTTTAATAAATGTCCAAAATTTATTTTAAATATTCATAAATGCTTATGAATATTTTTTAGCGATAATATCCAAAACAAAAAGTATGTGCAACGTTAATAGCTTTTACTAATTGTGCTGTTGGATTGCGGTAGCATCTTGCTGTTGAGCAGTTCCTTTCTCTATATAGAAGTAAAGCACTTCGCTGTCGGGCAGGTCTTTAAACAACCGGGCAGTGCGTTCGGGGCGGGCATCGGTAACAAACAGTTGCCCAAAGGCGTGCCCTGAGACCAGCTCCATCAGGCGGGCCATGCGCTTATCATCCAGTTTATCAAAAATATCATCCAGTAATAGAATAGGCTTAAAGCCTTTGTGATCCCGCAGCAGATCGAACTGGGCAAGTTTTAAGGCGATCAGAAAGCTTTTTTGCTGCCCCTGCGAGCCATAACGTTTAAGTGAGAAGCCATCAATCTCAAAGACAAAATCATCTTTATGGATGCCAATGCGGGTTCTTTGCTGCGCCAGGTCCCGTTGCAGACTCTCCTGCATCAGCTGCTCTGCTTTGTGTGCATCCAGGTTAGTTTCATAGCGGATGCTAACAGTTTCCTGTCCATCGGTAAGGTTGCGATAATGGTGTTCGAAGATGGGCATATATTCCTGCAAAAACTGTAGGCGGCTTGCCAGCAAAGGCAAACCATGATGCAGGAGTTGCAAAGTAAAAGGTTCCAGCAGGTCGTGCTGCACCCGACCCTGTTCGGCAAAAGTTTTTAAAAGACTGTTGCGCTGTCGCAGGGCATGGTTGTAGCGCAGCAGGTTTTGTAGATAGTGCGCATCGAGCTGGGAGAGCAGTCCATCGAAAAATCGACGCCGGGTTTCGCTGCCTTCGCGGATAATATCGGTATCGTTTGGCGCAATAAGCACGACCGGATATCGGCCCACATGCTCACTGAGCCTTTCATATTCTTTTCTGTTACGCATGACCATTTTACGCTGCCCCTGCTGCAGGCTGCATTGCACAGTATCCAGCGCATCTTCACGCTTAAACCATCCCCGAATCAACATCAGTGTTTCTTCGTGCCTGATGCTGTGGGCATCCGTTAGGCTAAAAGCACTTTTGGTCAGGCTCAGGTAATAGATGGCATCTAGCAAGTTTGTTTTTCCGCTACCGTTAGACCCCACCAGACAATTGATGTCTGGTGAAAAATCCAGCGTTACTTCCGGATAATTCTTAAAGTTTAAGAGTTCAAGCTTTTGCAGATGCATTAATTATTTTCTTGTATTGGGTTTTTCCCTTATTTTCGCAAAACTTCTGGCAATAGCATAAACATCAGGGTCTGTAAATGTTTGATTTAATGAATGCATTTTGCTAGTACACTTCCTGCGGACGCTCATGAGGCGCTGGCAGCAAATTGAGAAAACCTATGGCAACTACAAAGAAGGCACCTTCCAAAAAAGCAGAAAATACAGCAGCTCAGGGCAGCTTCTCCAAAGAAACCTATCTTACCTGGTTCGAGAGCATGCTGCTCATGCGCAAATTTGAAGAAAAAGCCGGCCAGCTTTATGGCCAGCAAAAGATCCGTGGTTTCTGTCACCTCTATATTGGTCAGGAGGCTTGCGTAGCAGGTGCAGTTTCTGCGCTGGAGGAGGGAGATAAATACATTACGGCTTACCGCGATCACGCCCACCCACTGGGCCTGGGCTCCGATCCAAAAGCCATTATGGCAGAATTATACGGCAAAGCCACGGGTATCAGCAAAGGCAAAGGCGGCTCTATGCACATGTTCGATAAAGAAAAAGGTTTCTTTGGCGGCCATGGCATTGTAGGTGGCCAGATTCCTTTAGGTACGGGCATTGCCTTTGCAGAAAAATATTTAAATACAGGCAAGCTGTGCATTGCTTATATGGGCGATGGTGCTGTGCGCCAGGGTGCCGTGCATGAGGCCTTTAACCTGGCCATGTTTTACAAACTGCCCTGCATCTTTGTGATAGAAAACAACGGCTATGCTATGGGTACTTCGGTAAAGCGTACCTCTAACGTAGTTGAGCTCTACAAAATAGGTTCTGCCTATGATATGCCCAGCGAACCGGTAGATGCAATGAATGTTGAAGAAGTACACAAAGCTGTAGCCCGTGCGGCAGAACGTGCCCGTAGTGGTGAAGGCCCTACCCTGCTGGAGCTGCGCACTTACCGCTATAAAGGTCACTCCATGTCAGACCCTGCCAAGTACCGCACCAAAGAAGAGCTGGAAGAATACAAAGGCAAAGACCCCATTGAACAGGTACGCCGCACTATTCTGGAAGAGGGTTACGCAACCGAAGCCGACCTTGAAAAAATCTCTGACCGTGTAAAAGAGCAAGTGGCTGAATCTGTGAAATTTGCAGAAGAATCACCCTGGCCAGATCCGGCAGAGGCCTTCAGAGATGTATATATGCAGGAGGATTATCCCTTTATAGAGGATTAATAAAAAATTTATAAAAAGTTTAGGGATAATTTGTAGATTTGCAGCCTTAATTAGTGTGTAATGGCAGTGAAACAACGTAGACCGAATAAGCCGGAGAGAGAAGAAGTGTATGAGAGCCCTGAAGCGCTCCGTGAGCGCTTATCAAGCGGAGAAGCTTTTCTTGTAAAGTACCGCAAGTGGGTATTCATCATCGGTGGGTTAATTGTGTTGGTAGTCGGTGGCTTATTTGCCTATAACTATTGGCAGGACAGACAAAGTGCAAAAGCGCAGCAGGAGATGTTCCAGGCGCAATTCTACTTTGAGGCCGATGAGTATGACCGTGCACTGGACGGAGACGGCAACTATCCCGGCTTCCTTGAGATCATTGATAATTATGGCAATACCGAAGCAGGTAATCTTGCCAACTTTTATGCCGGTATTATTTACCTGAAAAAAGGTGAATTTCAGCAGGCGCTGGATTATTTACAGGATTTCAAGTCTGATGATCTGTTGGTACAGGCCCGTGCTTATGCACTTACCGGCGATGCTCATATGGAACTGAAGCAGTATGATCAGGCTGCGAGCTTCTATGACAAAGCTGCCGATTACAAGACTAACAAGCAATTTACGCCTATGTACCTGGAAAAATCTGCCATTGCTTATGAACTGGCAGGAAATACACAGGCTGCACTGGACCGTTATACACAAATTACAGAGAATCACTATGGCGCCAGTGAATTTGAGAACGCACGAAAACAAAAAGCTAAACTCGAAGCGATGGCATCGAAGTAAGCTCTTTGTATAATTTATACTGAAGGGATAAGGTGCCAGACACTTTATCCCTTTTTTATTGATCCTGCATAAGCATTAGTTAACTGCAGATTTAACTGGCTTCACGCGCACTAATTTACCCACTAGCAGAACCAGCAAAGAACAACAGCATATGGCTACAAACCTTAAAAACTTAAGCACCTACAGCAACAAGAACCTTGTTGATATAAGTAAAAAACGCTTTGGCATTGTGGTGTCGGAGTGGAACGATGAGGTAACGGAAGCCCTTTACCATGGCGCTTACCAAACGTTGATAGAACATGGCGCTACCGACCGGAACATTACCAGCCAGACAGTACCGGGTAGCTACGAGCTAAGCCTGGGCGCCCAGTGGATGGCAGAACGCTCAGACATCGATGCCGTTATTTGCCTGGGTTGTGTAATCCAGGGCGAAACACGGCACTTCGATTTTATCTGCGATGCAGTTGCCCATGGCATTACCAATGTGAGCCTAAAGTATAACAAGCCAGTTATTTTCGGCGTGCTTACTCCCAATACCCATCAGCAGGCGCTGGACAGAGCAGGGGGCAAACATGGGAACAAAGGTGACGAGGCAGCCATTACCGCAATAAAAATGTTAGGCCTAAAACAAAATATTGGAGAATAAAATGAGAGTTATCAAATTCGGTGGTACCTCGGTAGGTAGTCCTGAGCGCATGCGCACTGTTGCCGAATTATCGCTTCAGCAGCCACAACCCCTAATTGTTGTGTTGTCTGCTGTGTCTGGCACTACTAATTCCCTGGTAGAAATGGCCTTACTGGCAGCAGAAGGTCGACACAAGAAAGCACTGATTCAGATGGATCAGCTGCAGGAGAAATACCTGGCCTTTGTGCCTGAGCTGCTCACTACCGAAGCTGGCAGGCAACAGGGACACCAGGTGCTTCGCGACCATTTTGGCTGGCTGGAGCGCCTGCTGAGCCAGGAAGATTTTGGCAGTGTAGAAGAAAAAGAAGTACTGGCGCAGGGAGAGTTACTATCTACCCGACTATTTTTTGCATTCCTGCAGGAAAAAGACATTAAAGCCCAGCTACTGCCAGCACTTGATTTTATGCGGATTGACCAATGGGGTGAACCTGAGGTAGAAACTATCCGGGAGCTGGTACTTCCCCTGCTGGGGACAAACTCATCTGGCCTTTATATTACCCAGGGATACATTTGCCGCAACCATTATGGAGAAATAGATAATTTGCGCAGAGGTGGCAGCGATTATACCGCTTCGCTCGTGGGTGCTGCAATTCACGCAGACGAGGTACAAATCTGGACCGACATCAGCGGCATGCACAACAACGATCCGCGCATTGTGGCCAACACCAAACCTTTGTCGCATATGTCTTTCGATGAAGCTGCGGAGCTGGCCTATTTTGGTGCAAAGATCCTACACCCCAGCAGCATCCTGCCGGCACAGAAATTCAACATTCCTGTACGGCTCCTTAATACCATGAAACCCCTGGATGCCGGTACGCTCATCAGTGCAACAGCAGAAGAAGCTGGCATCAGAGCCATCGCTGCTAAAGATGGCATCACGGTGATTAAGATCAGGAGTGGCCGCATGTTAATGGCCTATGGTTTTCTGCGCAGGGTGTTTGAAGTATTTGAGCAGCATCGCACCCCAATCGATATGATTACAACATCGGAGGTGGCTGTATCGCTTACCATAGACGATCCTACCAACCTTAAGGAAATTAAAGCGGCCCTAGCGCCTTATGGATCAGTAGAAGCAGAGGAAAACCAGACCATTATTTGCCTGGCGGGCTACAATCTTATAGAACAGCGCGGCAAAGCTGCTCAGGCACTGGAGGCCCTGCAGCACATTCCCGTGCGCATGATTTCTTATGGCGGTAGCCGCCATAACCTGTCACTGCTCGTCCCCTCACAGTATAAAGTAGAAGCGCTGCAAAGTCTGCACAAGCGCTTGTTTGGGGAGTAATTAGGGAGTAACTAAAAACAAGAAAGGCCGCTTATGAAGCGGCCTTTCTTGTTTTAGCATAATGAAAATCTTTTACTTACCCTTTGCTTGTAACATCACCATTGCAGTCATGAGCATCACCCTAAAATCTA
>JASLAE010000307.1 GCA_030147305.1 Cesiribacter sp. | reverse complement strand
ATTCCTTTTACAGCAACCGCATGCCGGCAGGCTGGCACGGTGCATTTAGGGAATAGCCTGGAAGAAATTGCACATGGCGAGCAGCTGGCCTGGAATGGAAAACTGTCTGCCAGACCATTTGTGCTGCTGGCCCAGCAAAGCCTTTTCGATAGCAGCAGGGCACCAGTGGGCAAACACACTGCCTGGGCTTACTGTCATGTACCGGGAGGCTCTACTGCAGACATGACTGTGGCCATTGAAAAGCAGGTAGAGCGGTTCGCTCCGGGCTTCAGGGACAGAATCTTAGCCAGGCACAGCATGAACAGCCTGCAGATAGAGGAATATAATCCGAATTATGTTGGCGGAGACATCAATGGTGGCGCCATGCATATTTCCCAGCTGTTCACCAGACCTGCCCTGCGCTATTCTCCCTATAAAACTTCTGCCAAAGGCTTATACATCTGCTCTTCTTCTACGCCGCCCGGCGGTGGTGTGCATGGTATGTGTGGCTACCACGCCGCCAGAAAAGCGCTACAGGAAGTCTTCAACATCCGTGATGATTCGGCAATTTAGTAGAGAGTAAAATAGAAAATTTACTAAATTATCAGGGTTTTTTACCCATGATCAACAGGCTGTTTACTACACATCTTTGGTAAATGATAATAGAAAACCAGGCTTTTTTCATTAAGGGCGGACAAAACTAAAAATTGGTAGTTTTCTGTTAAAACGGGCGGCATTGGATGATTTTAGCGGAGAGAAATACACGCTTATTGGCTATAGTTTGCAGCTTGCTTTCATTAAAAATGTATAAAAAATTAAACACAATTAGTGTATAGTCGTAAATATAGGCAATAGATAATATTTTTTGAACATAAATTTTTTAGTGATGGCAGAGATTAGAGTAGAAGATAGACATAATAAAAACCGATCGATTTGGCCCTGGATTATAGGTGCGTTATTATTGATTGGTTTAGTTTGGGGTATATCACGATATTCTAACGATGAAAATCGTGAAGTAGAAGCAACCCGTACAGAAAGAACGACTATTGACAACGGTGAGGTTAGACCTACAGACCGTGAGCCAGTTAGCAACGATAGATTTGAAGAAGACCGTACCCTGGATGACAGAGCCCTGGAAGAAGATCAGATGCGTGACAACAACATGCAAAATGATGCGTCCATGGAAAATGACCAGATGCATACTGATGATCAGATGCGTACCAACCGGGTACAGGACGAAGTAGTAATTGACAATGAATAAGCAATTGTATCATAGATGTAGATAAACATCTGTAAGTGATAGTTTATCAAAACATAGACTAAGCTGTTTTCAGCATATGAGTTTATTCATACACACAAAGACCTGAAGTTATCAACCAACTTCAGGTCTTTTTTTGTGCTTTAAATTTTGAGGAATAGGTAAAGGTATGAAGAATGACCAATCTTGGAAAATATCCCTTAAGCTAGGGGGGCAATGAGTCGTGCTTCTATAAACCATTGATGCGCAGGGCATGGATGTTGTCCCAGTCTATCATCTTTACAAATCCATCCAGACTGATGAATTTTCCTGAATCAGGGTCGTAATCTCCCTTTTCCTTATCTATGGGGTTATAACCGGCATTCAGGGCCTGATAGACGAGCCGGGAAATCCATTCGCCTTCGTCGGAAGTGGTGAGCCACTGGCTAATGGCATCGATCTCATATAAACCATCAAAGCCGTAGCGTTCAAAGAGCAAACGCCATCCGTCGGCATTGATATAGGCTTCTGAAGTTTGAGAAGCAACAAACAAGGCAATGATAGCTTCTTTGTGCATTAGGTCGGCAGCTGTATAGAGTGTACCAACCGGTTCCGGAAATTTACGCCAGGCTAATATTTCTTTTTTCATGAATAGTGGCTACAGAGGAATTCAGGGTCATGTGCTATGAGAAGGGCTTGCTGCTTGCAGGCCCGCAGCCGGACATGCAATTTACAATAATCCATAGAAGATGGCCAAAGCGTCTATGCTTAAAAGCAGCTGCCTGAAAGTATCTTATTGTAAATAGGCAACGTTAGCATACCTTGTAACGCCAATCCACCCGTGAACGGGCACCTTAAATATATTATTTGATCAAGAACCGCCACCCACAAGCATGCTGCGCTTTATTTCAATTCTGGGAATAATCTTCCTCTTCATGACCTGGTATGGATTTCAGGGGGTGAAAAGGCTAACTGCCGATTGGCCATCATCCAACCATCGCAAAATTGTTCATAGCATTTACTGGCTTTTTTTTACTGCAATGCTCGCGGGTGTTGCTTATAGCTTTTACCTGCGTTTTTCTACCGATCATTCCTCACCGCTGATGCAGTGGATGATCAATGTGTTCCTTACTTTTTTTGTTACCATGCTGGTTTTTATCCTGCCGCTTTTGCTGGAAGACATTTACCGCGGGTTTACTGGCCTGGTACGCTTGCTGACCGCTTCAGGCAACAAAACAGAGCACAAAAAACATCTGCCAGGACGCAGAAAATTCATTAGCCAGGCGGCGCTCATACTGGCTGCTATTCCCTACACTTCATTTCTGTATGGCATCATCAAAGGGAAATATGATTACAGAGTGCACCGGCAAACCCTGTATTTTGATGATTTGCCGGAGGCCTTTGATGGGTTTACCATTACTCAAATATCAGATATTCATTCCGGCAGCTTTACAGATGCCAGTGCCGTGCAGCAGGGCATCGAGCTAATAAAATCGCTGAAGTCAGATGTATTTGTCTTTACCGGCGATCTGGTGAATGACATCGCCACGGAAATTGAACCCTATATGGAAGCCTTCGGGCAGATCAGGGCGCCTTATGGACAGTATGCTATCCTGGGCAATCATGATTATGGCATGTACCATGAATGGAGCAGCGAAGCGGCCCAGGCGGAAAACATGGAAAGAATAAAGCAGCACCACGCCAGCATGGGTTACCGCCTGCTGCTGGATGAACACATCAACCTGGAAAAGGGTGGAGAGAAGATCGCCTTGCTTGGGGTAGAGAACTGGGGGAAGGGCTTTATAGAAAAAGGAGATCTTGAAAAAGCCCTGAAGGGAGTGGATGAGAACGCTTTCAAGATTTTATTATCACATGACCCTTCGCATTGGGATGAGGTGGTAAAAAAACACCCTACTCCCGTGCACCTTACGCTTTCCGGACATACCCATGGCATGCAGTTTGGCGTGGAGACCCCTCTTTTCAGATGGAGCCCGGTGCAGTACCGCTACGAGCATTGGGCTGGCCTGGCAGTGGAAGGGATAAGACAGTTATATGTAAACCGTGGCTTTGGTTTTATCGGGTTCTCCGGCAGGGTGGGCATCTGGCCGGAAATCACGGTGCTGGAACTGCGGAAGGGCAGAGGCCAGGGGTGAATTAACCCTGCATGCGTACACTGCTGAAGTATTCGCCAATTATGGCTGATACCAGTCTGGTTGAACCAAATGAAAAAAGCAGCTCCTGCCTGGCACAGCAATGGGTACCGGGGAGAAGCTGCTTCTTCAGGGGGTTATCCATGTGTAATGTGTGCTGCGGCGGGTACCGCCTGCTCCTTGTTTTGCTTAGGATAAGTATAACTTACCATCCACTGCACCCCATATTTGTCATTGAGCATGCCAAAATAGTCGCCCCAGAATGATCGTTCCAGCGGAACAGTGACCTGCCCGCCTGCTGCGAGGCCATTGAAAAGTTTATCTGCTTCTGTTTCACTGTCTGTACTGATAGAAATGGACATGTTGTTGCCAGGCGTGAGCGTGTGGCCCATGGACTCTAAGGCATCTGTTGCCATCAGCATGTTGCCATGGCCAATAGGCAGCGCAATGTGCATGATCTTCTCCTGCTCCGCTGCAGGTACCCGCTGGGCTTCAGGCGTATCCTTGAAACGCATCAGGGCTGCGAATTCTCCACCAAAGACTGACCTGTAAAAATTAAAGGCTTCTTCGGTATTGCCCATAAAGTTTAAATAGGGATTAATAGTAGCCATTTTTTATATGGTTTAAGGTTAAAAATTATTCTTTATTCATGCTGCTGATCCTCAGGTAAGTTATAAATTTTCATTCAAGGGCTTTGCAGCTAAAACCCCTTTCTGTAACAAGCAGCTCAACTTTTCCGGGCAGTACACTTTCACCTTCGAGCCTCAGTACCTTGTCGCAATCTTCCAGATCGAAGTTTATTAGAGTACCCGGAAAGTGCTGAAGCAGCAGGTTAATGAGCCTTTTGGCTTCTCCGGTTTTCCGAACATCAGTTTTAAATACTTCTACCATATTACAATTTATGTTATTGTGGGTTGATAGTTTTGTTTTGTGCCTACGGTTTGTAACAGGCATTCCAGCTGCTGCATATGTCTTTGCGTATGGAAGATGTTAAACCAGATCAATTCAAGCCTGGTTAATTCACCCAGCACCGGGGGCGTTCCGCTGCAGGTGGCCGACAAGTCCAGCGATGTAATGGCTGTTTCCATCTCATGGCCAATCTCTTCCAGGGTTCGCAGGATATCCACTTTGCTGTAGCTGGTTTGTTCCGGCAAAACAAATTCGGGGGCTTTCATTTTAATGGTGAAATCCAGGAACTGCTGCTTCAGGGACTCAACATGCTGATCGGGTTCTCTAGTGGTCGCACATATGGGACCGTAGAGTAACTTTAACACCGAAGCTTTAATCAGATGCACGGCTACCTGCCCGGCAGACCAGCTGTCTGCCGCAGGTGCCTGGTTGAGCTGCTCCTGGCTAAAAGCGGAAAGCAGCCGCAGCAGTCTTTTATTCGTTGTGCTGTACTGCTGTATAATTTCATTTCTCATGCTGTTCATTATTAAAACCTGGCTGGCAGGATTGGTCGCGCTCAAAATCATGAGTCATTAGTTTGGGCACATGTGCCCTTCTCTGTTGGAATGCTAATCAGGGATTACTGGGTGGTTCTGCCAGTTGAATGACAATGTTTGTCTGCCATTTCTTAGGGTCTGGTTCTAGGGCCGGATCTACCGGATAAAACTCTGTGCGAGGCCCTTTGATCTCGATGCCCCGCGCTTTCCTCCAGGCCTCAATGTCCGGATGCACCTGTCTTAGTTCCTGATAATGTCCCCAATGGGTGGCAACCAGATACTGGCCGGCAGGAAAAATACCCGCCTTTACCCGCTCGTTGCCGGGTATGGCAACATTTACCGGATAGCCAACCTCTGCTTCCAGGATACCACCTGTTATGCTTACATAGTTAAAAAATGGCGGGCCTGTCGCTGCAATGCCGTTCTGCTTCAGCCACTCTGCTATTTCAGGAATAAGGGGTGGCAGTAGTGCAGGAATCTCCTCCATGGGGAGCTTTGCCGTAATGGCCATGTAGGGCTGCGCTTTGCGTTGATGCAGTGATGGTTTTATGTTCATCTGTATTTTGTTTAGGTAATGTGCTTTGGAAAATTTTTTCTCCAGCCAATAGCCTCGCGCCGTGTGTAATACAAACATAAAGAGACTAAAATGAATAAACAGGGTGTAATTACGGCAGTATCAGGGGTTGATTGCGACAAAGCTTCTGCCTATATTATCCCTATGAAACACATCACTATTCTTGTTCCCGCCGGAGCCATTTTAGGCAGTATCGAAGGGCCGCGCCAGGTGCTTTCGGAAGTCAATAATTTCCTTAAAAGACTGGGTAAACCACCCCTGTTTAAAATACAGCTTGCTGGTTTATCTAAGGAGGTGCCAGCTGCCGGGGGCAGGTATACCGTGTACAGCGATGTGCTGGTCAATGAGCTTAAAAAAACAGACCTCATCATAATTCCTGCGCTGGACGGTGATATGGTCCAGAACCTGGAAAACAACAAAGACTTTATCCCATGGATTAATGCGCAGCACAAGGCAGGGGCAGAAGTGGCCAGCCTGTGTGTAGGGGCTTTTTTGCTGGCCTCTACCGGCTTGATCACTGGCAGAAAATGTGCTACCCACTGGATGGCCGCCAATGATTTCAGAAGAATGTTCCCGGATGTAGAACTGGTAGAAGATAAGATCATTACCGATGAGCTGGGCATTTATTCAAGTGGTGGCGCATTTTCTTATCTCAACCTCATTCTGTACATCATAGAAAAATATGCAGGCAGAGATATTGCCGTTTTCCTGTCTAAAGCTTTTCAAATCGATATTGAGCGCCGAAGCCAATCGCCTTTTATGGTATTTCAGGGCCAGAAAGACCATACAGATGAACCTATTAAAAAAGCGCAGGAGTTTATAGAAACCAACTTTAGCGACAAAATTTCGGTAGACCAGCTGGCCTCTATGTTTGCCCTGAGCCGCAGAAACCTGGAGCGCAGGTTTAAGAAAGCTACGGCCAATTCTGTGGTAGAATACATCCAGCGTGTTAAAATAGAGGCGGCAAAGATGAGCCTGGAAACATCACGTGAAAATGTTAATGAGGTGATGTTTAAAGTCGGCTATACCGATACCAAAGCTTTCAGAACTACCTTTAAGAAAATTACGGGCGTATCTCCGGTAGAATATCGCAATAAATACAACCGCCAACTGATGATTGCCTGAGTGGCAGCGGTTATTTCAACTACCGCAATAGCAGGCGTGCCTTAACCAGTGAGCCTGCCCGGGCAATGTTATATGGTTTGGTGTCTGGTTAGTTATTTCTACCCTGATCTCGCTTCCGCTTCCTTTTCAGAACAAAATACAGAATTATAGCTGCCACCGGAATGGCAACATAAATAATAATCTCTGCAGGGTCATTCAGGGTTAAGGGTTCGTTGTCCTGAGGTTTTGGAACGTTCCGGGGCGTTTGCGCATAGGTGAACAATGCACATAAAAGAAGGGAAAGCAGTATACCAATTCGGTTCAGGTTAGAAAGATAGTTTTTCATGCGTTGCTATTTTAAAGGTTGCCTGGTTTGTTTCAATTGGCTGTTCATG
>JASLAE010000300.1 GCA_030147305.1 Cesiribacter sp. | reverse complement strand
ATCAGAAATGTATAAATAAAAGCCACACTTAAAATACCCAGCGTTATGAGCCCGCCAACAGTGACCAATATTATTTTTTTCATCTAAGTTGTCTTTTTATCCTACTTAAGAATAAAGTACCCAAACACTTGCAGGCAATGTTGTGCTAAGTAAGCTTAAGGCGTTTAACCCTCTGGAGCATCTCTCTGCAGGATATTAGCTTTTTAATGATATGATTGAATCTAACTTCTGTTCCAACTAATAGTCGCCCCTGCTTTGGTGGTTATAGGATACAAGGTATAAGTTTTGCATTCTGCTGACAATAGCCGCTTGGGGCGATAGTTTAGTCCTGTGGTTGTCCTTAGGTTTATGTAAATCAACCAGCAGCATATCACCATTCAGTGAATTTTCCTGTATAGGGCAGTTAACCTTAAAGTCTTCCAAGCTGCTGATTTGAAGTCATAATATTTTTTTTCAATAATTAATCTCAGCGTGTTGGCATCAACAAGGTTTATTTCTTCCAGCCTTCCCCACTCTTTCTCGGTTTCATGATGATTAGCTGTTCTTATTAGTGTTATAACTTTTGTTGTCTCGTTGAATTCATAGGTATAGCCTATTCCATTCAATGAATTGCTTGTATAGAGCACATGCCCATCTGGCGGGTAGGGATATTCAAAGTAGACATGAGGATGAGGAACGGGGATACTGATCAGCTTGTAATTGTAATTTTTATCATTAGTTGAATTTGGCCTGATTTCAAGAAAATTACTTTCGAAGCTAAAACCTTCAATCTGTTCTACCAGATTGTGCGAAACAATCCGATTATTACCCAGGGCAACCTCAATATCCGAGCGTAAAGATTCTATTGCATAGAAGCCAGCGATGCTTGGTATATTTTCTATTTCTTCTTTATTACAAGCGCTCAAGATGAAAGAAATTAAAAGAGCCATCAGGAATGTATAGGGCTCCAAAGCGTATTTAACGTAGGCTCGGTTCACAAGCATCCAAAATCCCCGTGAAGGCAGATTTTTTCGGTTTATCATAACGAAACTTTGAAACTTAACAATATTCATCTCTGCTTAATAAGCTTATAAAAATATCCATTGTGGCTAAAAACCGATTATAGCAGCGACCTCTCACCTGCCCTTGCTGAAGTATACAAAGCTAACTGCCCGCACAACCAATGGCTGATTGGCGGCTGGGAGTTGGCTTTATGCTGTTGTTAGCCTCAGCATAATAGTATTTTCACTACTTATGTCAAGCTATCCAGTATAGGCTGAATATACGTGTTCATGGATACACTCCTATACCTAACGTCCAGCTATAACACTGCGTATCTGAACGCTATTCATATTACTTATAAATGCGGTTTACAAATCAATTTTGAAAAGACAGTCGGAAGCAAGCTTTCAGATTGTTAGTTAAGGGTTATAAGTACTTGCTCATACCCTTCAGGAAATTGATTGCTTATACATGGTAAAAAAAAGCAATGGAAGAAAACAAGCCGCAAATACTATTAGGCCACACATAAGTAGCAAATGATCTCCTGGCAGTTGCATTATTTTAAATGCACCCGCCAGGCCTAATATGACAGATGAGACAACACCTAAAATAATGTTTAATCTTTCGAAAATTGATTTGGCATTAGTGACCTTGAATCGATCCACGGCCAACAATGGAATAAAAACCAATAAGAATGCCAGGTAACCTATCATAAAAAGTTGATTCGCCCCTGGCAGGTGAAGTAATTTAAAAGTGGCACCACCCGTCAAGGCCATAGCGCCCGTTAAACCCATCAAAAAAGTCAGCTTTTTCATGATTATTCGTTTTGAGTTTATTAAATGAAATGTGTTGCGTTCCAGCTCCCTGATGCCATTAGGGGCCAATTCAGCCACCGCATCTTGTAGCACCTGATCAAAGGATTTTTCTTTTCCCAGTTCACTTTCTAATACACAGCATAAATGATCAATTATATCATCACTTAGAGTACTCAACTTCAATTCCTGCGCCTCAACGTATTTGCGCACGATTTCTTCCTGCACGTCAGTTAGTTTCATAATGCGTCTACTTGAGGGGTGATAACTTTATTCAGCGTGGACATGAAGTCTTTCAGCTCTTGCAGGTAGGCAACTTTTTCGCTTTTGCCTCTGGAAGTAAGCACATAATACTTTCTGATCCTCTTTCCAATAAACTCTTCTTCAAAGGTCAATAGTCCCTCTTTGTGCATTTTCTGCAGAGTGGGATACAATGAGCCGTCTTTCAGTAAGATCTTACCGTTGGATCGTTCCTTTACCAGTTGATAAATCTCATAACCGTACATTCGCCCATTTTCCGCTAATAAGTTAAGAATGATAGCGGTAAGCGTTCCTTTAAGCAATTCTTTTGAATACATAGATCAAAGATATATAAAAATTCAATACATCGTATTTTGATGTATTGAATTTTTTGTCTCTCCTTAAACTCATCAGTGGTTTTAAGCGATATCATTATTTGAGCATGAGAGCGTTTGTGAAGTGCTGGTCTTGTCCAGGATTAACTGTTCCTTGGAATGTAGAACACCTAAACCAACCATTGGACAGTCAAATCCTGTCGTTTCTTTGCCTATCGGTGTAGTGTGGCTAACGTCTATTGAATAAAGCTGGGACTAATTAAGTGCTCGATAAAAGTCACCGGTTGAGGAAGACAATAAATGGCGCCTTTTTTGCCAGGCCGGTGACCCGGCCTTAGATATTTTTGTTTTGTAACGCGTTATTTACTCTTTGTGCAAATTCATTGCTGTTATCGATGTGCAGCAAAATTGTATCACATTCTCTGTATATTCCATAGGCCTTTTCGACTTTCAGCTTTTTAGTTAAAAAAATAGCTACATTATGGCATTCAATATCTTTGAGTAAGGCAAGCTTCTCCACTTTTCTGTCTTTGTTTTCAATATTATTTGATACCAGTTTAATCTCCTGAATATCTTCTAAAGGAAGCACTATATCACCAAACAATCCATATTTTAAATACAGCATGTTTCCCTGAATTACTGAATGCCTACGGCTTAGTGCTTTTATATGTCCAAAAATCTGAATAGCAGCATATCCACTGCTGACTGTCAACACCCAGGCCACAGTATCATTCCATCTCATCAATAAAATATGAAAAACACAGGCTTCTATTAAAATGAGAAAAATAATAACGCCTAATAAAGCAGTAATACCATTTTCTTTAAAATTGGAGAACCCATTTGCAGGTATTTTTACCTTCTTCCACGTACATAGGGCATAATAAACCATTGCAATCTCAGATGTAAACACCCTGGCGATTGCAGGATAGCCGACTGCTTTGATAGCACTTTCTTTTAGTATAAGGTAAAAATCACTGTTTCTATTCGGGTTATTTTTAAAAGCGCTTACCGTATGATAAACATTAAAAATTATAACTGAGAAGAAGCCCAACTCAATTACTGGCAGGAAATAAGTCTTTATTAAATCTAAATGATACTTTTGATTTTCTGGCAGTAACAAGGAAGCCAGGATAACTCCCAATACAAACAAAGGGAAAACTGTAATATTCGGAATTTTCTTCTTTCTGATGAGGAAGAAGTATACAAGAGGAGCGGTTAAGGTTAAATCTAATGTAATTCCCATTGCCAAATCCGGCGTTTCGCTTAGCAGTGGACTTAGTGCTAAACAAACAGATGTAAATATGATAAATGCAGGTAATCCCCAGATTAAAAATTGTGTCCTCTCTATCTGAAAATTCATCTACTTTGATTTTTAATGGTTTATAACAGTCCAGCATCGAAGTAGTCGCACCTTATATTTCTGCACCAACTACCGTCAACAAGTTAGTGAATCGCTTTGACAAAACTGTCACTCCCTCCTCTGCTATTGCTTGTATGGAATGTTGGGCGGCACTGTTATTTGAATTCTGACAGCAATACCAGGAACATCTCGTTAAAGGCATTACCGGAATATGGATTTTGACTGGTTACCAAATTTCGATCGCGAACGGCATAACTTTTCCCAGGCCATCCTTTATCATATTTCAGACCCATGTTTTTAAGCTGGCGCGCTATCTTTCTGTTTTTCGGTTTTCCTTTCATGATGAACTGCTCAATGTAAAACTCTTCGATAGCAGTCACCGAATTGACCTTATAGCCTACAAATGGATTTTCTTCTATTGGAAGAGTGCTGATCAGGGCCGGTGCGTGACAAATAAGGCCAACAGCCTTTTTCTTCCCGGCAAATGTTTTTAAGAGCGTGGGCGTATTCGGATCAAAGTACAAATCAACCATGAGACCCTGCCCACCGGGAATAACCATACCGATATAGTCATCTGAGCGTTGAATAGCTTCCTCTAATGTTAGTGGATTGGAAAACTGTTCATCACTAGCCCAAAAGTCAATGGCCTCCTGTTTAAGGAAAGGATTCTCTTTCCAATAATCCTCATCCAGGCTCTCCAGATCTATGGTTGCTTTGATGCCCTGTGGTGTGGCAAACTCAACTTCGTATCCCTCCGAAACTATCGCTTTGTAGGCAAAATAAAATTCATTGAGAAATACGCCCGTTTGTCTTTCCTTTTTACCCTTATTGAGCAATAAGGTGTCCTCTGCACTTAAAACAAAGAGTACTTTTTGAGCATGTGCCTGAAAAGAAAGCGGTACGGCATAAAATACAAGCAAAGCAAATAGCAGGATTCCCTTTTTCATGTTTGTGGGTTTTGAATAAAGAATGACTGGTGATGTTTTCTATCGCAGCGGGGGTTATTTACCCCCATTTTTCATGATAATTTCAGCAAGCAGAGGACTAAGCCGATTCAAAAATTTCAGGAGTTTAACCTTCCCGATGTTTACTTCGAATTGGTTCTTTTTGAAGGCTTTGATGAACTCGTTTGCCAGTTGGTCAGGGCTAATCTTTCCGTTGCCTCTTCCGGCAGTCATTGGTGTATCCACTAATGGCGGAATAATCTCAAAAACTTTTACCAGCCTGAGTTGATAGCGCAGCGATTTAGAAAAAATATGGATGCCCGCTTTCGTAGCGCAATATACAGGGGCCTGCTTTTTTGGTACCAGTCCAAGACCGGAGGAGACATTCACAATAGCCGCGCTCTCATTCAAATTGAGCGTTGGCAACAGGTGGGCTATCAGTCTGATAGGAGCCAGCAAATTGGTGTTAATTTCCTGTTCTATTTTCCCCTGCAGCTGGGCATCTTCTTCAAAATGGTAGTTGAATTGAATGCCGGCATTATTGATCAGGATATTGGTGTCCGGATGCGCCTGTTCTATGAAGAGCACCAGGCTGTCAAGATCTTCAGCCTTTGAAATATCGCAGGTAAAGGGGATGATACGTTTGTCTGTGCTGGCAAGAACATTCAATTTTTGCTCATTTCTGCCAACAGCAATAATTGTATTGTCCAGTTGTAAAAACTTACTGAGCAGCGCTTCCCCAATTCCCGAGCTTGCCCCGGTAATGATGATTTTATTCCCATTTAATCGCATTGTCCTGTATGAATTATAGTACAGGGCAAAGTTGAACGCTGCGAAGGATGAATCCCTTTACCTATGTAAAGATATTTGGAGAGAGTGGCTCTTTCCCCTTTTGTGCCCTTATTCTACTTAATTGCGTAGGGCTTACCCCTAAATAAGAGGCGATATGATACTGGGGAATGAGCTGTTCTAAACCCGGATGTTCCTGCTGAAAAATGGCATACCGGTCTTTGGCCTCCAGGGTAACCAGTTCAATTTCACGCTTTTCCTTGTTAACAAAGAACTGTTCAGCAAGGAGGCGAGCCAGACGCTCAATTAGTGGATATTGGTCGTACAATGCAGTGATACTTTCAAAGCTTGCAACCCTAAGGCTACAATCGGTCAGGCAGTCAATATCTATCAGGTTTTTTTTACCACTTACCAGAGAAGAATAAGCGCCAACAAAGGCGTTTTCTGTGAAAAATGTTTTGTTGTATTGTTCGCCATTCTCTCTACAATAATAAGCCCTCAACACCCCTGATTCGACAAAAGCTATCTGTTTGGAGTATTCCCCTTTTTTTGCAAAAGCATTTCCCTTCTTCAGCTGTATGGCTGAAAATTTTGAATCAAGTTGCTCAATGGATGCTGAATTGAAGCTGATGATGTTTTGTAAAGTCTCCTTAAGCATATTCTATCTATACCACACAATGTCTTGAATAAGTAAGCATCCTTTTCTGGCCTCTGCTGAAAGTTAGTAAAGATAGCCACCCGCACAAGAATGGCTGCATGTGCTTGGGGGCGATTGTTTTATTCTGTTGTTGGTCGCAGTATTTTTCTATAGTTCAAGTTAGTAGCGCTCTTCACTGATGCAAAACGAAAGTTTGCAAAGCATCCTCTCTG
>JASLAE010000290.1 GCA_030147305.1 Cesiribacter sp. | reverse complement strand
GCCTTCAGGTTCCAAAGACGCTGAGAATTTTAAAGTCTTTCTGCAAGCTTTTTAAAAGGCCTGCTCAATGCTTTCTCTCCAGGCTTCAGTTGCGCTCAAAAGCTAGGGCAAACCACCAAAAGCTGTCAAAGCTTTCAATCTCCACTACTCCCCTGCGCCTTCTGCGACCGGGGAATACAAAGGTAAGGGCCCCTGCTCCTCTTTTCCAACTACTCCTCCGCCTATTTATTTTTTTTTACCACTACCTTTAACACTTGCTTTTTTGCTCCTGAGGATTCTGCTGATATAATCTTTGGTTTCATGTTAAGGCGCACCATTGATAGCGGGGGCTGTTCGGCCAAAATCAGAAGAAATAAGTATGCCTTATTTTGTCTAACCAACGATAAATTTTGAAAAATTGGCAGAATCTTTTTACCTAAACTTTATCAACGTGGCTTTTTATAAAGTGGCACGGTGCTACAGGGCTCTCCGTACATAATGCTGGCTGCATAGGGACGCAGCTTTCGGGTAATTTCCACATAGGCCGAAACGGGTACTGGTTTATTGCTACAGCCCTTCACTACTACTTTTGCATCCTGATAGTTAGATTCCTGTAAATCCGATAAAGCATCTTTGAAAAGCATGTCTTCCAGTTCTTCGAGGCTACCAAATATAAAAGAACTGGTATAAGGCTCAAGTTTGGTGGCTATTAACATATAGGCCCATACGGGCACTATGGCATCTGCAGAACAGATGATCGCAACATGTTTTGCAGTGTATTGTAACCAGTCGTGTTCTTTTATCCATGCCCGGAAATCCTTTTCCCGCAGCAGTAGTCCCTGAAACAAAACATCTTTGATGTCCAGCAACACACGCTCTCCTTCGGGATAATAGGTTTCCAGATCTATGGTGACAAGTCCACTTTGGGCTACGCGATTAACTATTGGCTCTTGTTCCTGCAGGTTCATGATACTAATGTTTTAGGTTTGCTGCCCTGAAACTCTTTCAGGTAAACAGGCTCGAAATAAGCCACATCTTCAAATTGTTCTTTGATAAAGCGCTGGTAGGCAATTAGGCCAACGGGCACTGCAGAAGGCACAAGTCCCTCTACAAAATGGGCATTGGCATGCCCGCCAATCACTGATTTACATTTTGCAGCACCATCACCAAAAAAGTAGATGAGCTGCTGCGCTAACTCCTGCCCAAATGCCTGGGCATCTATAATCTTAGGTGCAGGGGGCATGATTACCTCCATGGACTGAGTAGTCAGCAGGCAGTATACCTCCATGCGACGGGCATCAATCATGGGACAGAGCAAGGCAGTGGGCGGAGCAAAACGCGCAACATCCAGCGCCATGGCCTCTAAAGTATTAACGGCTATCAGCGGCACATCTAAAGCATAGCACAGTCCTTTGGCTGTAGAAGCACCAATGCGCAAACCAGTGTAGGAACCGGGTCCGGCAGATACTGCCACAGCATCAATATCGGCCATACCTACACCGGCATACTGCAGTGAATGCTGAATTAGTACTGTTAATAAACCACTATGTGATTTGTCTATGTGCAAATGCTGGCTAGCGATTAATTCACCATCCAGATGCAAGGCTACAGAACAAACCCTGGTAGCGGTTTCTATACTTAAGATGTAAGCCATAACAAGTTAAAATAAAATTACCAAAGCAGCCTGGCCGGGGCCCTGACATACTTTGGCAATTTTAATCAGAATAATATTTTTGTTTACAAATGGGCCGCTTGCTTATCTCCAGAAGAAGGCAGGCAGCACCCAAGATTATTTACGGCCGAGCAGCTTACTGTACTCCTGAGATTTCTGCAGTACCTCCTGAGCAGCTTGTACATCGTCATCTACATTAAAGGAAGCTTCTATACTGCCATTGGTCAGATAATAACGGCTTACGATTTCCTGCCGCAGCAATTCTTTAATTTCCTGGTTAAACTCCTGCAAGTCTCTGGATTTATCATGGGCAAACTGCTTGCGCAATGCATCCAGCTGAGGCTTGATGGAAGCAAACGACTTTTCGTCTTTAGCTACTGATTCCAGTTCTTCGATGGTTTCTTCTACCTGTGTGGTATAATCATAGTTCTTTTTAGAAAGCCATTTTACAAAGCTGCTATATTCACCATCTGATACAGTATATTCAGTAGCAGGAAGTATCTCTTTGGTGCGGGCATGATATTCAGTAGCATAATCGAAAATGAGACCGTTAGCCAGCAGGGCTACTGAAATAGGGGCCAGTGGCTCGGGCTCCACGGTCAGATCCGGGTCAATACCGCCACCATCATACACCGGCCGGCCATTTTTGGTTAGGAATTTCACCTTGAGCGAATCGGCTACCTTTCCTGCACTGCCATCGGCCTGGCGGTGGCTATAGTCAATTGACTGAATACAGCGGCCACTGGGAATATAATATTTGGCTGTGGTTACTTTTAGCTGGCTGTTGTAAGAAAGCGGCCGTGTCGTTTGCACCAGGCCTTTTCCATATGTTTTATTGCCAATGACCACGGCCCTGTCATAATCCTGTAATACGCCTGCTACAATTTCTGCTGCAGAGGCACTGCGGCTGCTTACCAGCACCGCCAGTGGTGTGGTAGTATCTAAAGGCTGGTCCAGGGCATGATAGGTTTGGTTAGATTCCCGCATTTTTCCTTTGGTGCTTACCACCTCGGAGCCTTTGGGAATAAACAGATTGGCAATGTTTACGGCCTCTATCAACAAGCCTCCGGGATTATCGCGCAGGTCTATCACCAGTCTGCTTGCCCCTTCCTGCTTCAGGGCTTCTACTGCCTGGCGCACCTCACGGGCGGCGCCGGTGGTAAAGTCTGATAATTTAATGTAGCCAACCTCTTTTCCAATCATGCCATAGTAAGGCACGTTGTTAACAGTAATATGCTCTCTGGTAAGCTTTATATCCATAAGGTCGTTAGCACCATATCGTTTTATGGTCAGCACAACCTCAGAATTGGCCTGCCCCTTTAGCAGTTTGCTTATCTCGTCAGAATCTTTCTGTGCCACATCTATCCCATCTATTTTAAGGATAATGTCGCCTATCTTAAGCCCTTGCTTGTGTGCCGGATACCCTTCGTAAGGCATTAATACCGTATTAAAGCCATTGCGCATGCCTACCATGGCGCCAATGCCGCCATATTCTCCGGTAGTCATGGTACGAAAATCTTCGATCTGATCTTCGGGAATGTAGTTGGTATACGGGTCCAGAGATGCCAGCATGGCATCAATGCCTACCTGCATAAGTTCGTTGGGGTTTACCTCGTCTACATAATAAGTGTTAACCTCTTTGAAGAGGGTAGCAAAAATATCGAGGTTTTTAACAATGGCGAAATAGCGGTCACCGGGATCGGTGTAGGAAAACAGACCTATTGCTGTACCCAACATTACGAGGAGGATAACAGCACGGGAAGCAATTTTTTTCATGGGCCGGCTAGAAAAGGGGTTGTTGTACCTCTTGTAAACGCTTAAGACAAAAAATTAGTTTGTCCTCAATTTGCCGATAAGGTACTGGTTCACGTCCAAGGTATATAAAGCCCGCTAAAAAATAAACATTACTACCGCTCAGGAGGTGTTTATTTAAGCGATAAGCCTCTCTAAGCCTCCGTTTCAGCAAATTCCGGTCTACAGCTTTTTTAAAATTTCTTTTTGGAACACTGAAAAGAACTTGCGCGCGCGGAGGGTATTGCAGGCCTGCAGCCTCAGAAGGCTTGATGGCCTGAAAGGCAGCCTGCTCACTAAGGGGGAGGTAAATTAGTTTTAGGGGATAGGCTTTCAGGGCGATGCCTTTTTCAAAAAGCATGCGAACGGCAATGCGACGGCTTAAGCGCTCCTGTTTCTTTAAGCTAAAATTCACAAACCCATATAAAGAAAATTAGCGCCCGAAAGCGCTGTGAAGCAGCGATCGAAAGCGCTTAAAACTTAAAACCCTGAATAGCAAAAGGCAGCCTTTCAGCTGCTTTCTACTAGCGTTTATGTTTTTTCTCGTCAGAAACGGTAAGCCGCTTACGACCTTTAGATCTTCTGCTTGCCAGCACTGCTCTACCCGATGCCGAAGCCATTCTGGCGCGGAAACCATGCTTGTTTCTTCTCTTGCGCTGCGAAGGTTGGTATGTTCTTTTCATTACGCGGTTCGGTTACTAATGGGCTGCAAAAATAATACTTTTTATAACATTAACAAAGCTATTCTATTTTTCTGTAAACCTATCTGATTGCCGGAAGTAGGTATTCCGCTCATCAGATTTGCCTATATTTGTTAAATAACCAAATTTTACGCTGCTTTTCGTCCGGAAACAGGAAGTGCATTTTATGAAATATTATATCTCATACAAATATCCCCAACATCATTTTATAAACATTACCCTTTACCTGCCCGGGCTGCAGGATGCCATTACCTACCTGCAACTGCCCAGTTGGCGCCCCGGACGTTACGAGCTGGGAAACTTCGCCAAAAATATTCAGAAATTCAGCATTCAGGACATGCAGGGAAGACCTGTAACCTACAAAAAAATCACCAAAGACCGCTGGCAGGTAGACACCCAAAACATTCAGGAACTGCAGGTAAAATATACCTACTACGCTTTTCAGATGGATGCCGGTGGTACTTATCTGGATGAGGAGCAACTTTACATCAACTTCATCAACTGCCTGTTGTATGCCGAGGGCCACCTGAATGAACCCTGTGAAGTACACCTGGAACTGCCTGATGCCTATAGGATTGCCTGCAGCCTTACGGAGTCTGCTCACCACGTACTGGAAGCGCCAGATTATTATACCCTGGTCGATAGCCCTATGATAGCCAGCAGTCGGCTTCAGCACCACAGTTACGTAGCTGGCAATGCTACCTTTCATCTCTGGGCCATGGGCGACAGTGGTGCACTGGACTGGCCCCTGACGATAGAAGCCTTTCGCCGATTTAGCGAGGCACAGTGCCAGACCATGCAGGGCTTTCCGGCACCTGATTATCATTTCCTCTTTCAGTTTCTCCCCTACAAAGCCTATCATGGCGTAGAGCATGGCGCCAGCACTGTTATTACCCTCGGCCCAACCAATGAATTGCACCTGCCAGAGCTGTATAACAACCTGCTGGGCATCAGCTCGCATGAATTGTACCATGTCTGGAACATCATCCGGATAAGGCCGGCAGAAATGATGCCCTATGACTTTAGCCGGGAAAATTATTTTATTACCGGCTTTGTTGCAGAAGGGGTCACCACCTATTACGGCGATCTTTTCCTGATTCGTGGGGGTGTATTCAACCTGGAAGATTATCTGATAGAGTTAAACCGCACCCTGCAAAAGCATGTGAGCAACGGTGGCCGCTTTAACCACTCGCTCATCGATAGTGGCTTCGATCTTTGGCTGGATGGTTATAACCCGGGTATCCCCAACCGCAAAGTTTCTATCTATGTAAAAGGTTCGCTGGTGGCCCTGCTGCTGGATCTTCACATCCGAAAGCTTACCAACAATGAACGTTCCCTGGACCATATAATGCAGCACCTGATGCAGGCATTCGCAAAGGAAAACAGGGGTTATACATATGAAGATTATCAGGAAATTGTAAGCCGCATGGCCGGCCAGCCAATGGATGAGTATTTTCGACTGTTTATTGAAGGCCGGGAGCCCCTGGAAAATCACCTGCCCGACCTGCTGGATTGGATGGGCTTAAGCCTGCGGCAACAACCCGCCCGCAGCAGCTCACAGCGTTATT